>JAFEDM010000531.1 GCA_018241625.1 Pseudomonadota bacterium
AGATGATCCGCTCGTTCGGATGCTTCGTACCCGGCAGGACGCCGACCACGTTGTGGGAGATCACGTGCTTGGCGTCAACCTTGAAGGCGGTGGAGATCGTGACCCCCTTCAGGGTGACCGGGTGGAATTCGCGGGTCTGGGCCTGTTTCTTCAGGGCATCGAAGTCGAGTCCGGCCTTCTTGAACAGGTCGACCGTCTGGTCGCGCTGGATCCAGGCCTCGATCGGCGCGTGGTCCTTGGTCGGGTCCTTGCGGATGATGTCGAAGACGGCGTTGGTGTTGGAGTTCTTGACCGTGTTCCAGCCATAGCTGGCGGGGCCGGTCTCGTGGATCACGATGAAGCCCAGCGCGCCCTGGCGCGCGGCTTCCTCGTACTTGTAGGTCCAGCGGCCGTAGTAGGTCATGGCCTTGCCGCCGAAGTCGCCGACGCCGGCCTCGTAGTCGGGGTCGTTGACCAGGACCAGGGCCAGTTTGCCGTGCAGGTCGACGCCCTTGAAGTCGTCCCAGTTACGCTCCGGCGCCTTGACGCCATAGCCGACGAAGACGACCGGGGCGTCCTTGATGTCGATGTGGTCGACGCCGGTCTCCGGGGCGCGGATGGCGATCTGCTCACCCTGCTTCCAGCTTTCGGTCTGGCCGGCCGCCTTGACCGTGAAGCTGACCGGACCCGCGATGTCGAACTCGGCCAAGGGGACGTTCTGGGTCCAAGAGCGGGCGCCGTTCTTCAGCTTGTCGCCCGCCGGCTGCAGGCCCGCGGCTTTGAACTGCTGGGAGATGTAGGCGACGGTCTTGATCTCGCCGGCGGTCGCGGGGCCGCGGCCCTCGAAAGCGTCGGACGACAGCACCTTGATGTGCTCGCTGATCAGCTTGGGGTCGAACTTGGAGTCGCTGGGCGAGGCGGCATAGGCGGCGGCAGAGAGAGCGCAGATCGCGGCCGCGCTCAGGAGAAGCTTTTTCATCGAACTCTCGGGACAGGGAACAGGTTGGGGACAGGTTGGCGCGGACCCTAATGTCCCGGCCGGATATTTGTCCACGAACCACACGAACCACACGGACGGATCGGAGCGAGCCGAAGGCTCCTTCAATCGACCACGGAAGAGACGGAACACACGGAAATGGCGGCGGCGCCTACCGTGTGTTCCGTGGTTTGAAGGAGCGCCCGCTGCGCGGGCTTGTTCGTGTGGTTCGTGTGGTTCGTGGACCAGCCTTCAGCGCCGGCTCTTGATGAAGGCTTCGACGCCGTCGAGGACGCGTTGCAGGCCGAACTCGAAATTGCGCTCGCGATCGGGCCTGGGGATCAGGCCGGCCTTGTAGGCTTGGCCGATGCGCACGGTGGTGGGATAGCGCGCCGGATCGATCAGCCCGGCCAGCATGGGCCCCTGCTGCGACCACCACTGCTCGTCGGTCATGCCGCTCTCGCGTTCGATCTCGCGGGCGTCGACGGCGGCGCGCACGGCGCCTCTCACATAGTCGGCGATCAGGGCGGTGACCTGGTCCATCTCCGTTTCGGTGAGGCCCAGGCCGTCGACGGCGCGCAGGGCGGCTTCCGCCTTGGCCAGCACGTTCGGCCCCAGCGGCGGGCGGCGCATGCCGGCCTGCAGGATCCAGGGGTGGCGCTGGGCGATCGCCCAGCGCTGGCGGGCCAATTGCGTCACCTGGGCGCGCCAATCGCCGGCCCCGGTCTTGGGTTCGTCGATCTCACCCACCACATGGTCGAGCATCAGATCGAGTAGCTCGGCCTTCGAGGGGACGTAGGTGTAGAGCGACATGGGGGACAGCTTGAGCACTTCGGCCACGCGGCGCATGGATAGCGCCTCGAGCCCTTCGGCGTCCGCGAGCGCGATCGCCGCCTGCACCACTGACTCCACCGAATGCTTGGGCTTTGGCCCCCGACGCGGCGGCGCATCGGGATCGGCCGCGCCCCACAGCCGGGCCAGGCTGCGCGCCCAGTTCTGGGCTTCGGGCGCAAGGCTCTCGGGATCGCCGGTGTCGGGAGGCTCCGCGGACATGCGGCCAAACTACACGGCGAAAAATACTTTACAACATACGGAGTTTAGATCAGAGAAGCGCCGGCGAGGGGCCCGGTTAAGAGGCTCCAGCATGGGATGTCGTCCGGGAATGTGCGCATGCGATAGGCAGCGGGAGGTTTCCCGCGGCGCCATCATCACTGGGCTTGTGTGTTCATGTCGCTAGACGTCCGCGCCGGCGCGCTGCACCCAAGGTCGAGCCTGCATCCGTTCGAGGGCGGTGCGGCGACTAGGGACAGCCGCTCCATTCTCTCCGCCTTGTCCCGGTCCCATCGCACCCGCATGCGCTCTGCCGTCCCCGCCGTGCTTGCCGCCGCCCTTGCGCTCGCCGCGTGCGCGCACGTGCGCCCCGCCGACACGGCGCTGCCGGCCGCCTTCGAAGGCGCGAAGACTGCGACCGACCGCGTCCCGGCCGGCGCCATCGATCTCGACCGCTGGTGGCTGTCGTTCAACGACCCGCAGCTCAACCAGCTGATCGACCAGGCCCTGGCCCGCAACCCCGACGCCCGCAGCGCCGCAGCGCGGCTGTCGGAAGCCCGCGCCAACCGGATCGAGTCGCTGACTCACTACCTGCCGCAGGGCGACGCCCAGGGTGGAAGCAAGCGCACCGACACCCACCAGCTGGCGGGCACGGTGTTCAACTTCCCGGGCTTCTCCTCCAGCGGGGTCAGCGACGCCTCGCAGGCCGGCCTGAACGTCTCGTGGGAAGTGGACGTGTTCGGCCGCTTCCTGGCCACCCGCAAGGCGGTGAACGGCGACCTCGCGGCCGCCCGCTTCGACTACGAAGGCACGCGCGCCAGCCTGGCCGCCAACGTCGCCGACACCTACTTCCAGGCCCGCGGCCTGGCGATCCAGCTGGCCGACGCGCGCGAAAGCCAGCGCATCGAACAGGAGCTGTACGACACCGCCGCCAAGCGCGCCCAACTGGGCCTGGCCGCCACCTCGGACGCCGATCGCGTGGCCGGCGACCTGGCCCAGGCCAAGGCCCAGGCCGAGGGCCTCGACGCCCAGCTTCAGGTCGCGCGTCGCACCCTGCTGATCCTGGCCGGCCGCATCGTCGAACCGACCGCCAACATCTCCGTCGACGCCAGCGTCGGCGTCCTGCCGCCGGTGCCGGACACCCTGCCGAGCGACCTCTTGAAGCGCCGCCCCGACGTGCGCGAGGCCAGCGCCAAGGTGGCCGCCGCTTCGGGCCGCAAGCAGACCGACATCCTGGCCTTCCTGCCGACCTTCAACTGGACGCCGGGCCTGAGCTGGCAGAAGTCGTCGCAGCCCGGCTTCTCGGTCACCTCCCAGGCGGTGGTGAACGGTTGGTCGGCGGCGCAGCCGATCTTCTCGATCCCGCGCCTGCTGGCCGAGCTGAAGGCGCAGGACGCCCGCACCGAGCAGGCGGTGATCGCCTATGAGAAATCCGTGCAGACCGCCTTCGGCGACAGCGAGGGCGCGCTGGTCAACCTGGACGCCGACCGCAAGCGCGTCGCCCTGCTGACCGACGGCGAGGCGCGGGCGCAACGCGGCTACAAGGCCATCAAGCTGGGCTACGACCGCGGCCTCAACGACCTGCAGACGACGCTCAGCGCCGAGCAGTCGTGGCGGGCCACCCGCGCCCAGCTCACCGCCGCCGAGGTCCAGGCCGCGCGACGCACCATCCAGGTCTACAAGGCGCTCGGCGGCGGCTGGCCCGCAGAGCACTTCTCCACCGACAAGCAGGCCCGCTGAACGAGACCCGCATGAAGCCGATCTTGCCCCTCATCCTCGTCGCCTCGGCCCTGGCGCTCGCCGGTTGCCAGAAGCCCAAGCCGAAGATCACCGCAGAGCAGAACGCCCGCGCCGTGCGCGTGGTGACGCTCGGCGTGCACCCGATCAGCGGCGCTCTGGCCGCCTCCGGCGACCTGGTCCCGCGCGAGGAGGCCGCCGTCCTGCCGGAGGTCGCCGGCTATCGCGTCGCCAAAGTGCTGGCCGACGTGGGCGACAATGTGAAGAAGGGCCAGACCCTGGTGGAGCTGGACCCCGCCCTGATCCAGGCCCAGCTCGCCCAGGCCGAGGCCAATGTCGCCCAGGCCCAGGCCCAGGCCGCCCAGGCGGCCGAGCAGGCCAACCGGGTCAAGGACCTCGACAACGCCGGCGTGCTGTCCCAGGAGGCCATCGACCAGCGCCGCTTCCAGGCCCGCGCCGCCCAGGCGACCGCGGCGGCCCAGCAGGCGGGGCTGAAGGACCTGCGCACGCGCCTTTCGAAGATGAACGTGACCTCGCCGGTCTCGGGCGTGGTGCTGGAGCGCACCGTGCGTCCTGGCGACATGTCGGCGCTGGGCGGCACGCCCTGGTTCCGGCTGGCGCGCGACAATGAGATCGAGCTCGCCGCCCAGCTGTCGGAAGACGACCTGGCCAAGATCCACCCGGGCCAGCACGCCCAGGTGACCCTGCCGTCGGGCCTGGCTGTGCAGGGCGTCGTGCGCCTGGTCAGCCCGCAGGTCGACAACACCACCAAGCTGGGCGTCGTGCGCGTCCACCTGCCGGTGAACAACGACATCCGCGCCGGCGGCTTCGGCCACGCCGTGTTCCAGGAGGCCAGCGGCAATGTGCTGGCGGCGCCGGAGACGGCGGTCACCTTCAACGCCGACCAGGCCAGCGTGGTGGTCGT
This sequence comes from Pseudomonadota bacterium, assembly GCA_018241625.1. Taxonomy (GTDB): domain Bacteria; phylum Pseudomonadota; class Alphaproteobacteria; order Caulobacterales; family Caulobacteraceae; genus Phenylobacterium. The sequence continues at coordinate 4,668 of JAFEDM010000531.1, forward strand.
GGGCGCCGACAACCGCGTGAAGCGCGTGCCGGTCGTCACCGGCCAGCGCGGCGGCGGCTATGTCGAGCTGATCAAGGGCCCGCCCGCGGGCTCGCGCATCGTCCAGAACGCCGCGGCCTTCCTGATGGACGGCGACCTGGTGCGGCCGGCCGACGCCAGCGGCCAGGTCGTCGCGTCCGCTGCGCCCGCCGCGGCGCCGGCGCCTGCCAAGGCCGCCCGCAAATGAGCGAGCAGCAGGGCCGTCACTTCGCGATCTCCGCCTGGGCGATCCGCAACCCGATCCCGGTCGCGGTGCTGTTCCTCGGCCTGATCATGGCCGGGATGATCAGCTACCTCGGCCTGCCGGTGAAGCAGTACCCGAACATCGAGCTGCCGGTGATCGCCGTCACGGTCACCCAGAACGGCGCCAATCCGGGCGAAATGGAGACCCAGATCACCCGTCCCGTCGAGGACGCGGTGGCCGGCGTCAGCGGCATCAAGAATCTGCAGTCGGTGGTCACCGACGGCGTCTCCACGACCTCGATGGAGTTCGAGATCGGCGAGGACCTGCAGAAGAAGACCGATGAGATCCGCACCAAGATCGCCTCGGCGCGGGCCATCCTGCCGCGCGACATCGACGAGCCGATCGTCCAGCGCATCGAGATCGACTCGGCCGCGCCGATCCTGACCTACGCCGTCTCGGCGCCGGACATGACCGACGACGAGGTCTCCTGGTTCATCGACGACGAGGTTTCCCGCACCCTGCAGGCGGCCAATGGCGTGTCGCAGATCAACCGCGTGGGCGGCGTCTCGCGCGAGGTCAACGTCATCGTCGATCCCGACCGGCTGGCCGCCCGCGGCCTGACCGCCACAGCGATCAACAATGCGCTGCGCGGCTTCGTCACCGACAGCCCGGGCGGCCGGGTGAACGTCGGCGGGCGCGAGCAGACCCTGCGGATCTATTCCAACGCCGCCTCGGTGGCGCAGATCCGCGACATGAACATCCCCACCGGCGGTGGGCGCTATGTGAAGCTCAGCGACGTGGCCGACGTTGGCGACGGCTCGTCCGAGGTCCGCGGCTTCGCGCGCCTCAACGGCCATCCGGTGGTGGGCTTCCAGGTCTCCAAGACCAAGGAGGCCTCGGACGTGGACACCGAGGACGCGGTGATCAAGGCGGTCGGCGACCTGCAGAAGAAGCATCCGGGCGTGAAGATCACCAAGATCTTCTCCTCCGTGGACGAGACGCGGGCCAGCTTCCACGCCACCCAGCACGTGCTGACCGAGGGTATGTTTCTGGCCGCCCTGGTGGTGTTCTTCTTCCTGCGCGACTGGCGCGCGACCCTGATCACCGCGGTCGCCATGCCCATCTCGCTGATCCCGACCTTTTTCGCGATGAAGCTGGCCGGGTTCTCGCTGAACATGGTGACCCTGCTGGCGCTGACCCTGGTCATCGGCATCCTGGTCGACGACGCCATCGTCGAGATCGAGAACATCGAAAAGCGGGTGGCGCGGGGCCTGCGGCCGTACCAGGCGGCCATGGAAGGCGCCGACGCCATCGGCCTGGCCGTGGTGGCGACCACCATGGCCATCGTGGTGGTGTTCACGCCGGTCAGCTTCATGCCGGGCATCCCCGGCCAGTTCTTCAAGGAGTTCGGCCTCACCGTCTCGGTGGCGGTGCTGTTCTCGCTGGCCGTGGCGCGCCTGGTGACGCCGCTGATGGCGGCCTACCTGCTCAAGCCCACCGCCAAGCCGCATGACCGCAAGCCGTTCGAGGGCTTCTACCGCAACGCTCTGGAATGGGCGCTGGCCCACCGGATCATCGCCGCGATCATGGGCTTCGTCCTGTTCATCGCCTCGCTGATGCTGTTCCCGCTGCTGCCGCAGGGCTTCCAGCCGGCCGGCGACCCGGACTTCCTCTATGTGGACATCCAGGGCCCGCCGGGCGCCTCGGCGGCAGACATGGAAGACACCGCCCGGCGGATCAACGACCTCTTCGCGCCGAAGTCCTATGTGAAGGGCGTCTTCATCCAGATCGGCTCGAACGTCACCAGCTTTGGCCCCGGCAGCGGCGGCGCCGGCGGCGGCGACCTGCGCAGCGGCACCGCGACGATCCTGTTGAAGACCGGCGGCCGGCCGTCCGGCGACCAGATCCGCAGCGAGCTGCGCGACAAGCTGCGCGCCATCCCCGACGCGCGCCTGACCTTCCTCGACTTCCAGGGCGCGGCCGGCTTCCAGCAGATCCTGACCGGCGACAATCCGGACAACCTGACCCGCGCCTCGCGCGAGCTGGAGAAGGAGATGCGCACCCTGCCGGAACTGGCGGACCCGCACCCGTCCAAGCCGCCGGAAGCGCCGGAGATCGTCATCACGCCCAAGACCGACGAGGCCGCCCGCCTCGGCGTCTCCTCCGATACCATCGCCACCATCGTGCGCGTGGCCTCGGTGGGCGACATCGACGCCAACGTCGCCAAGTTCAACGAGGGCGAGCGGCGGATCCCGATCCGCGTGCGCCTGCCGCTGAACGCGCGCGCCGACATCCAGCGGATCGCTAACCTGCGCATCCCGACGGCCAACGGCTCGACCACCACGCTGGAAAGCGTCGCCGACATCGGCTTCCGCGCCGGCCCGGCGCGGATCGACCGGCTGAACCGCGAGCGGCAGCTGACCGTGCGCGCCGAGATCAACGGCGGCTACCAGATGGGCCAGGCGCAGAAGGCGGTGAACAACCTGCCGATCATGAAGCACCTGCCGCCCGGCGTGCGGCCGGCCGCCATCGGCAACCAGCAGGCCATGGCCGAGCTGTTCGGCGGCTTCCTGCTGGCGATCTTCGCCGGGGTGTCGATGATCTACGGCGTGCTGGTGCTGCTGTTCCGCAGCTTCTTCAAGCCGGCGGTGATCCTTTCGGCCCTGCCGCTGGCGGTGGGCGGCGCCTTCCTGGGCCTGCTGATCTTCCACCTGTCGCTGTCGATCCCCTCCCTCATCGGCTTCCTGATGCTGCTGGGCCTGGCGGCGAAGAACTCGATCCTGCTGGTCGAGTACGCCATCGAGCGCGAGCGCGAGGGCATGACCCAGCACGACGCGATCATCGAGGCCTGCCGCGAGCGCGCCCGGCCGATCGTCATGACCACGGTGGCCATGGCCGCCGGCATGCTGCCGACCGCCTTCGCGCTCGAGAAGGGCGCCGAGTTCCGCCAACCCATGGCGGTGGCGGTGATCGGCGGCCTGATCACCTCGACCATGCTGTCGCTGGTTCTGGTGCCCGTGGTCTACCGCTTCGTGGACGACTTCGAGCAGTGGCTGAAGCCCAAGCTGGCGCGGCTGATCACCCCGCGCCACGCTGTGGCGGCGACCGCGCCGGTGGACCGGCTCTAGGGCTCCTACCGGTGGGATCTAGGGGGTTGATCTGGCGTCACGCGCCCGCCGGACCTTCGCGCCCAGGGCCAGGGGCTGGTTCAGCGCCTTGCGGTACTCGTCGCGCTTCTCGTGGATCGAGGCGATGACCAGGCCCATGGGCACGCCCAGGTCGACCAGCAGGCTTTCGGACAGTTGCAGGCTGGCCTCGATCGTCTCCGGCACCGCGTCGGTGACGCCGAGGTCGTAGAGCCGCGCGGCGTGGCGCGCGTCGCGGGCGCGGGCGACCACCATCAGGTCCGGGCGCAGTTCGCGGGCCGCGGCCACCACGGCTTCCGCGCCGTCGGGGCTGTCCATGGTCACCACCAGGGCCGGCGCGCGATCCAGGCCGCAGCGGCGCAGCAGTTCCGGGCGCGCGGCGTCGCCGAAATAGAGCGTCTTGCCCTCGCGCCGGGCGGCCTCGACCAGGCGGGTGTCGCGCTCGATGGCGGTCCACGGAACCTCGTGGCGGGTCAGCATGTCGGCGACCAGGCGCCCGACCCGGCCGTAGCCCACGACCAGCACCTCGGCCTTGCCGTGGGTCGGTTCCAGCGGCGGCGCCTCGGCCGGCGTGGCTTCGCTGCGGCGGCCCAGGTGGGCGCCCAGGGCGGTCAGCGCGGGGATGGCGAACATCGAGAGCGTCACGGCGGTCAGCGACGCCTGGCCCGTGCCGGCCGGCAGCAGGCCCGCGCCGATCGCCTGGTTGACCACGATGAAGGCGAACTCGCCGCCGGCCGCCAGCGCCAGGCCGGCTTCCAGCGCGCCCCGGGCCTTCAGGCCGAAGACGCGCGAGAGCCCGGCGACCGAAACGGTCTTCAGCAGGATGAGGGCCGCCGCGATGCCCAGCACGAGGACCGGCTGGCTGACCAGCAGCGACAGGTCCAGCCCTATGCCCATGGACAGGAAGAACAGGCCGAGCAGCAGGCCCTTGAACGGCTCGACCGTCACCTCGACCTCGTGGCGGTACTCGGTCTCGGCCAGCAGCAGGCCGGCGACGAAGGCGCCCAGGCCCATGGAAAGGCCGGTGGCCGCGGCGATCAGCCCGGCGCCGATCACCACCAGCAGGCAGGCGGCGACGAACAGCTCCTCGCTGCGCGCCCGGGCCACGGACCGCATCATTGGGCGCAGCAGCAACCGCCCGGCCAGGGCCAGCACGATCAGCCCCACGGCGCGCGGCGCCAGCGCCATCAGCACCTCCGGTCCGAAGCCGTTGGCGCCGCTGCCCAGCACGCTCAGCACCACCAGCAGCGGCGCGACCGCCAGGTCCTGGAACAGCAGGACGGAGAACACCGCCCGGCCGGCGGGCGACTGCAGCCGCTTCCGCTCGGCGAGCGCCGGCAGGGCGACGGCGGTGGACGACAGCGCCAGCGCCAGGCCCAGCACGCCCGCCACCAGCGGCCGCAGCTGAAGGGCGAAGACGCCACCCACCGCCAGCAGGGCCGCGCCCACCACCACCTGGGCCGCGCCCAGGCCGAACACCATACGGCGCATGGCCCTTAAGCGCTCCCAGGACAGCTCCAGCCCGATGGTGAAGAGCAGAAAGACCACGCCGAACTCGGCGAGCTGGGCCACCTCCTGGGTGCGGCCGACGGTGAAGGCGTCCAGCCAGTGGACCCGGGTCGCCAGCGCGCCCAGGCCGCTCGGCCCGAGCACCACGCCCGCGCCCAGGAACCCCAGGATCGGCGAGACCTTCAGCCGCTTGAACAGCGGCACCACGATCCCGGCCGTGGCCAGGAACAGCACCAGGTCCTTGTAGTCGCTGGGCGAGACGGCGTGCGGGTCGCTCATGCCTCCTACTTAAGGGCCTAGCCGAGTTTCTGGAACGGCGGGTATCGTGCCGCGCGAACGAGCAGGAGCGATTCACGGCATGGCCGGCTTTTCGGTGGAGACGGCGCTTCGGGCCCCGTTCCGGGTGATCCGGCGCAAGCCGCTGGCGCTGGTGGCCTGGGGGCTCGTGTACCTGGTGTTCGGCTTTGCGCCCTCGACGATCGTCTCGGCTCGGCTCGAGCCCGTCTTCCTCGCCCAGAGCCTGCATCCCGGCGGCGGCGATCCCCAGGCGTTCCTGGACGCGCTGGCGCCGATCGCGGTCTGGCTGCCGTTGATTTGGTTTTCGGCGTTCGCGACGACCGCGGTGATCTATGGCGCCGTGTTCCGCGCGGTCCTGACGCCGGACGACGACAAGTTCCTCTACCTGCGGATTTCGACCCGGGAGATGTGGCTGGCGCTCACCACCTTGGGCCTGGTGGTGGTCATCGGCCTGGGCCTGGCCGTCCTCGGCTCGGTCCTGTCGCTGGTGGCGGCCAGCGCCTCGCCGGTCGCCAGCCTGGCGGCGGCGGTCGCCGCCCTCATCGGGCTGATCTGGCTCGCCACGCGGTTCTCGCTCTCGACGGTCATCGCCTTCGCCGAGAAGCGGTTCGTGTTCATCGATTCCTGGCCCCTGACGCGAGGCCATGCGCTCACCCTGTTCGGCGTGGCGCTGGCCATCCTGGTCATGCTGATGATCGGCGAGATCGCGCTCGCCATCCCGCTCGCCCTGGGCTTCGACCTCAACGGCGCCTACGAACGGATCGCGAAGGATCCGGCCTACATCCTCCAGAACACGCCGATGATCGTGGTGGGCGCGATCCTGATCGGCCTGTTCGGGGCGGTGACCCACGCGATCCTGGGCGCGCCCTGGGCCAGCATCTATCAGCAGCTCACCGAAAAGCCGCAGCGCCGGCGGCTGAGCCCCGGCGAAGCCGTCCCGCTGGACGACTAGGGCGGCCTAGACCTCGCCCTTCAGGATCCGCGCGAACAGCTCGGGGTCGACGTTGGCGCCGGACACCACCACGCCCACGGTCTTGCCCCTGGCGTCCACCTTGCCGGTGAGCAGGGCGGCCAGGCCGACCGAGCCGCCGGGCTCCATGACCAGCTTCAGCGTCAGGAAGGCGTAGCGCATCGCCTCGGCCACCTCCGGGTCGGTGAGGCCCACCGCGCCCGCCAGGTTGCGCTTCAGGATCGGGAAGGTGATGTCGCCCGTCGACGGGCTCTCCAGGGCGTCGCAGAGGGTGCGCACCGTCGGCTTCACCGTCACCCGCTCGCCGCTCGCCAGCGACTGGGCGAGGTCGTTGTAGACGCTGGGCTCGGCGCCCCAGAGCTCAGTCTTCGGCGACAGTTCCTTGGTCACCAGCGAGATGCCCGACAGCAGGCCGCCGCCGCCGACCGGCGAGACGATCGCATCGAATTCCGCGCCCACGGCCTTGGCCTGGGCCAGCATCTCCAGCCCGGCCGTGCCCTGGCCGGCCACGATATGCGGGTCGTCATAGGCCGGCACGACCACCGCGCCGCGGGTGGCGGCGATCTCGGCGGCGATGGCCTCGCGGCTCTCGGTCAGGCGGTCGTAGAGGCGCACCTCCGCGCCATAGCCCTTGGTGTTGGCGACCTTCAGTGCCGGCGCGTCGGCCGGCATGACGATGATCGCCGGCATGCCCAGCAGCTTGGCCGCCAGCGCCACGCCCTGGGCGTGGTTGCCGGACGAGAAGGCGACGACGCCGGCCTTGCGCTGATCGGCGTCGAGCTGGACCAGGCGGTTGTAGGCGCCGCGGAACTTGAAGGCGCCGACCCGCTGCTGGGTTTCCAGCTTCAGCAGCACCCGGCCGCCCAGGCGTTCGTTCAGCGCCGGGCTCTCGACCAGGGGCGTCTCGACCGCCAGGCCCTTGATGCGGCCGGCGGCGGCCTGGACGTCGGCGAAGGTCACCGAGACAGGAGAGACAGCGTTCATTTCGCAAACACCATGGCGTCGTCGGCGAAGGCCTTGAACTCGAGCGCATTGCCGCTGGGGTCGAGGAAGAACATGGTCGACTGCTCGCCGGCCTCGCCCTTGAAGCGGGTGTGCGGCGCGATGACGAACTGCGTCCCGGCGGCCTTGAGCTTCTGGGCCAGGGCGTCCCACTGAGCGGGCGCCAGGATCGCGCCGAAGTGGCGGACCGGCACGTCGTGGCCGTCGACGGCGTTGGTCGACTTGTGGCCGATTTCCGAGGGCGCGAGGTGGGCCACGATCTGGTGGCCGTGGAAGTCGAAGTCGATCCACGCATCGCTGGAACGGCCCTCCGGACAGCCCAGCAGGCCGCCGTAGAAGGCGCGGGCCTCCGCCAGGTCGCGGACGGGAAAGGCGAGGTGGAAACGCGGGATGTCCATGGCTGTCTGATAGCGCGGGAAGGCGGCTTGATGGAACCGCCAAGACACCAAGATCACCAAGCTTGTGGCAGGTCGTCTGGACACGAAGATCACGAAGGACACGAAGACCACAAAGAGGGGGGGCCTCCCGAAATCCGTGGGTGAATGGAATTGGCCTGCGGCCGGCAATGGTGAATGGACGCCTTGGTGATCTTCGTGTCCTTCGTGGTCTTCGTGTCTCCCTTCAACCCTTGGCGACCTTGGCGACCTTGGCGTCTTGGCGGTCATTTCGACGGCGGTTGAAGTCCAGGGCGGCTTGGTCTAAACGACCGCCGGCTCCGGTCCGCCCGGGGTCCTACAGCGTGATCCAAGCCAGTCGCCGAGCCCCTGTCGAAGGGCGGCTGGTCCGCTCCGGCAGGGGGAAGGATCGTACCCGATGGCCAATGTGACCGTGATCGGCGCCCAGTGGGGTGACGAGGGCAAGGGCAAGCTCGTCGACTGGCTCTCGAACCGCGCCGACGTGGTGGTGCGCTTCCAGGGCGGCCACAACGCGGGCCACACCCTGGTGGTCGGCAACCAGGTCTACAAGCTGTCGCTGCTGCCGTCCGGCGTGGTGCAGGGCAAGCTGTCGGTCATCGGCAACGGCGTGGTGGTCGATCCGACGCACCTGCTCTCCGAGATCGAGAAGCTGCGCGGCCAGGGCGTGGACATCGGGCCGGACCTGCTGGTGCTGGCCGACAACGCCTGCCTGATCCTGCCGCTGCACCGCGACCTGGACCAGGCGCGCGAGGCCGCCGCCAGCCAGAAGATCGGCACCACCGGCCGCGGCATCGGCCCGGCCTACGAGGACAAGGTGGGCCGCCGGGCGATCCGCGTCGCCGACCTCGCCGACCGCGAGGCGCTGGAGGCCAAGATCGACCGTCTGCTCAGCCACCACGCGCCGCTGCGCCGCGGGCTTGGCCTGCCGGACGTCGACCCGGCGGCCCTGCTGGCCGAGCTGGAAGCGCTGGCGCCCAGGATCCTGCCCTACGCCAAGCCCGCCTGGCGGCTGCTGGACGAACAGGTGAAGCGCGGCCGCCGCGTTCTGTTCGAAGGCGCACAGGGCGCCCTGCTGGACGTCGACCACGGCACCTATCCGTTCGTGACCTCGTCCAACACCGTCGCCGGCCAGGCGGCCGCGGGTTCAGGCCTGGGGCCCAAGGGGCCGGGCTACGTCCTGGGGATCGTCAAGGCCTACACCACGCGCGTGGGCGAGGGCCCGTTCCCGACCGAGCTCACCGACGCGGTGGGCAAGCATCTGGGCGAGGTCGGCCGCGAGGTGGGCACGGTCACCGGCCGGTCGCGCCGCTGCGGCTGGTTCGACGCGGCCCTGGTGCGCCAGTCGGTGGCGCTGAACGGCATCAGTGGCATCGCGCTCACCAAGCTCGACGTGCTGGACGGCCTCGCGACCCTGAAGATCTGCACCGGCTACCGGACAGCCGATGGTGAGACGATCGACTACCTGCCCGCCGGCCTGAAGGCGCAGGCGGCGCTGACGCCGGTCTACGAGGAGATGGAAGGTTGGTCGCAGACCACCCAGGGCGCGCGGTCCTGGCGCGACCTGCCGGCCAATGCGGTGAAGTACGTGCGGCGCATCGAAGAACTGATCGGCGCGCCCGTGGCCCTGCTCTCCACCAGCCCGCAGCGCGACGACACCATCCTGATGCGCGACCCGTTCCAGGATTGATGGTTAGGGCCGATCATTTGATGGACTAAACTGCTGGTTGAAAAGGATTTGTCGTCAAGGCGTTGTTTACGTGCGCGTGAATACGCTGGGGGCCGTACCGGAGTGCGCCCTTGTTCAACGACGACGCCAAGATCATCCAGCGGATGACCCCGCTGCTCCAACGCGTGATGATCGTCGATGCGCATCCCGCCGGAGCCAAGCTGGTGGGCGACCTGATGCGCGATATCGCGCGCTCGCAGATCTGGGTCGCCGAGACCAATGAGAAGGCGCTGCGCCTCGCCGGCAGCTACGATCCGCACATCATCTTCGTGGAGATGGGCCCGGCGCCGATCGACGGAATCGCCTTCACCCGCGCCCTGCGCCGCAGCCACATCTCCGCCCGCTATGTCCCGGTGATCATGGTCACCGGCCAGGCGACGGCGGCCGGCATCCTGGCCGCGCGCGACGCCGGCGTGCACGAGTTCCTGCGCAAGCCCTTCACGCTGAAGGACCTGCTGCGCCGCCTCGAGGCGGTGACGCTGCGCCAGCGCGACTGGGTCGAGGCGGTAAACTAC
>JAFEDM010000532.1 GCA_018241625.1 Pseudomonadota bacterium
GGACAAGGGCAAGGCCAACTTCGTCACCCTGCTGGGCGTGGGCGCCGCGCGCGAACGCCTGAGCTTGCTCCGTGAGCAGACGAAATCGCACCTGGAGCCCTTTGGCGCAGCGGCCGAATTCCTGCGGGCGAGCGTTGATTTCGTGTTAGAGCGCCAATCCTAGTTCGCCCGGCCGGTCCTTCATGCCCTCCACCCCGCTTCTCGACACCATCCGATCGCCGGCCGACACCCGCGAGCTCTCCATCGCCGAACTGAAGCAGCTGGCCGACGAGCTGCGCACCGAGACCATCGACGCGGTGTCCGTCACCGGCGGCCACCTGGGCGCGGGCTTGGGCGTGGTGGAGCTGACCGTCGCCCTGCACCATGTCTACGAGACGCCCAAGGACATCCTGATCTGGGACGTCGGCCACCAGGCCTACCCGCACAAGATCCTCACCGGCCGGCGCGACCGCATCCGGACCCTGCGCCAGGGTGGCGGCCTGTCGGGCTTCACCAAGCGCGCGGAAAGCCCCTACGACCCCTTCGGCGCGGCGCACGCCTCGACCTCGATCTCGGCGGCGCTGGGCTTCGCCGCCGCCCGGGACCGCAAGGGCGGGGACAACAAGGTGGTCGCCGTCATCGGCGATGGCTCGATGAGCGCCGGCATGGCCTATGAGGCGATGAACAACGCCATCGAGACCACGAAGCAGCTGACCGTCATCCTCAACGACAACGACATGTCGATCGCCCCGCCGGTGGGCGGGATGAGCGCCTACATGGCCCGGCTGGTGTCCGGCGGCGGCTACCGTTCGCTGCGCAAGGCCGGCCGCGCGGTGGCCAGCGTCCTGCCGCGGCCGATGAAGGAAGCCGCCCGCAAGGCCGAGGAATACGCCCGCGGCATGGTCACCGGCGGCACCCTCTTCGAGGAGCTGGGCTTCTACTATGTGGGCCCGATCGACGGCCACGATATGGACGCCCTGGTCCATGTGCTGAAGAACGCCCGCGAGATCGAGGACCGTCCGGTGCTGGTCCATGTGGTCACCCACAAGGGCAAGGGCTACGCCCCGGCCGAGGCCGCCGCCGACAAGCTGCACGCGGTGGTCAAGTTCGATGTGGTCACCGGCCAGCAGGCCAAGGGCCAGGCGGGCGCGCCCAGCTACACCAAGGTCTTCGCTCAGGAGCTGATCAAGCGCGCCGAGATCGACGACAAGATCGTGGCGATCACCGCGGCCATGCCGTCGGGCACCGGCCTCGACCTGTTCGAGCAGCGCTTTCCGGAGCGGACCTACGACGTCGGCATCGCCGAGCAGCATGCGGTGACCTTCGCCGCGGGCCTGGCGGCCGACGGCATGAAGCCGTTCGCGGCGATCTATTCCACCTTCCTGCAGCGCGGCTACGACCAGGTGGTTCACGACGTGGCGATCCAGCGCCTGCCGGTGCGCTTCGCCATGGACCGCGCGGGCCTGGTGGGCGCCGACGGGCCGACCCACGCCGGCAGCTTCGACATCGGCTTCATGGGCGCGCTCCCCGGCATGGTGCTGATGGCGCCGGCCGACGAGGCGGAACTCGCCTCCGCCGTCGCCACCGCCGTCGAGATCGACGATCGGCCGTCCGCCTTCCGCTATCCGCGCGGCGAGGGGACCGGCGTGGTCATCCCCGACCTGGCCGCGCCGTGGGAGATCGGCAAGGGCCGCATCCTGCGCGAGGGGACCGCCGTCGCCATCCTCTCCTTCGGCACGCGCCTGGGCGAGGCGCTGAAGGCCGCCGACCTGCTCGCCGCCCGCGGCCTGTCGGCCACCGTCGCCGACGCCCGTTTCGCCAAGCCGCTGGATGTGGAGATGGTCCTGCGGCTCGCCCGCGAGCACGAGGCCCTGATCACGGTGGAAGAGGGCGCGGTCGGGGGCTTTGGGTCCTTCGTCCTGCAGACGCTCGCCCTGCACGGCGCGTTGGACCGCGGCCTGAAGGTGCGTCCGCTGGTGCTGCCCGACGTCTTCCAGGACCAGGACAAGCCCGAGGCCATGTACGCCCAGGCCGGCCTCGACGCCGAAGGCATCCTGCACGCCGCCCTCTCGGCGCTGGGCGTCGACAACGCCTCAGCCGCCGGCCGCAGGGCCTAGGTTGGCGCCCGCCTCGGACAGGGAGGCCCAGGCCCACTGGCGGCGGTTCGAATCATTCCTAGCCCTGGTCTCGACCCCAGATTGGGTGTTTCGGGGACACGCGGACAAGGCCTGGACGCTGAGGCCAAAGATCGGCCGCGAAGATGCCCTGGCGGTGACCTGGGACGAGGCCGCGGAACGAAGCCTTTTCGCGGAGTTTAAGCGCCGCGCCCGGCAATTCGAATCTGGCGTCGAGTTTGATGACTGGGATTGGCTGGCGCTCGCCCAGCACTTTGGCCTGCCGACGAGGTTGCTCGATTGGACCCAGAACCCGCTTGTCGCGACCTTTTTCGCCGTGGCCTCGCAGCCATACGGAACGAGCGCCGAGGTGATCGCCGTCAGGGTGCGGGAGCGGGACTACCTCGACCTCGATGGAGGCAATGCCGAAGATGAATGGGGATTCCAGCCTGATCCCTTCAACGACGATACTTGGCCGCCCTGGCTGACCAATGAGAGCGAGGTCGGATTTGTCCGACCGCTGATCCGGGCACCACGGATGATATCCCAGCGGGGCGTCTTCTCGGTGCACATAACGCCCAACGAGGCTTGGCGGGGGTTTCGGCGGCGGCGACCCAACAAAGCCAAGACCTCTCTTGTCGCGCCGCGTCGCTTCGAGATCCCGGTCGAGGTACGAGGCCATTTCCAGCAACGGCTCGCCGGCCTTGGCGTTGATGCGTCATCGATCTTCGCGGACCTGGGGGGCATTTGTGACGCCCTGACATGGCGGTACACCCATCCCTATCTTTGAAGTGTGCTATGTTCCCAGTGAACCCTGGATCCGCGATGAGCAACGCCGAGTCATTCAGCCCGACAGCTCTCCAAGCCGCTGTGGACGATATTGAGCTTTCCAAGGTCGTTGGAGCGGCGATGGATCGCGCCACGATCGTCGGCATCGATATCGTTCCGGGGATCGTTGTCACCCAGGCCAATGGAACGCTGGAGGCTCCTGGGATCGTCTACATGGAGATCGGTTCCGGCGGTCGCTCCAGCTCACAGCGCGCGACGATCCAGTTCCACGTCGCCAACGACACGGTCGTCGTGGACCGCGTGCTTCTCGCCGAACGACGCGACAGCAAATCGGCGCTCTAGTCGCCCCTACTGCGCCCGGCAGGCCCGCAGGAAGTCGTGCGCGGGAGCGAAGGCGTTGGGCAGGTGGATCCGGCGGTCGCCGAAGACGATGCGCAGCTGTCCGGTGTCGGCCACGCGCCGCATCACCGGGTCGTCGGCGTCCACCGGGAACTCCACCAGCATCACGCCCGGCTGGCCCGGGTCGGCGTGCCCGGCGCCGGCATAGCGCTTGATGAGCTCGCCGGAGCGCAGCTCCATCACCGCCGGGTCGCCCTCGCGGCCAGCGAGGGTGAAGTCGACCAGACCGCTGCGCACCCGGCAGGTAAGGGCCACCTGCACCTTCCGGCCCGGCTCGCCGAGCGACAGGCGTAGCCCATCGCCGTCCTCGGCGATCTCCCAGCCGCTGTGCGGCCGCTCGGCGGTGACGGTTTCGACCGTCTTGCCGACCGTCCTGCCCACCGTGCCGCAGCCGCCGAGCAGGGCGGCCGCCGCCAGGCCGAGGAGCATCAGGCCGCGCATGCGCCGCACCGTCCGTCGCCTAGAACGGCGAGAACCGCTCGATCAGCGACTGGCCGGCGGGGGTCTTCTGCACCCGCGCCCCGTCGCCGCGGCCGCCGTAGTTGATCCGCGCCTCGGCGATCTGGGTGTGCTGGATGGTGTTGGTGGCCGAGATGTCCTCGGGCCGCACGATGCCAGCGACGGTCAGCTGGCGCACGTCGTTATTGGTCTTCACCTCCTGGGTGCCCTGGATCACCAGGTTGCCGTTCGGCAGCACCGACATCACCGTGGCGGCGATGGTCAGGGTGATCTGCTCCTGGCGAGTCACCGCGCCCGAGCCGTCGTTCGAGGTCTTGGAGTTGGTGGAGATCGCGTTGGCCGGGTCGAAGCCACCCGGCAGGATTTTCCCGAGGGTCGATTCCAGGCCCAGCAGGTGCGGGATGCCGATGTTGGTCCCGGCGGTGCGCGAGGTGCTGGTCTGGTTCTTGGTGTTGGCGCTGTCGTTGATGTTGATCAGCACGGTCAGGATGTCGCCTGGCGCGCGGGCGCGCTGGTCGTTGAAGAAGGTGCGCGCGCCGGTCCGCCATAGCGAGTTGGCGGTCTGCGGCTGGGGCGCCGGGTACTGCAGGGTCAGCTTCGGGTCCATCGGCGCCAGGTGCGCGGGGTAGCCGACGGGCGCCAGCTCGGGGCCCTTCACGGCTTCCTTGACGGTGGAGCAGGCGCCCAGCGGAGCCAAGGCGATGACGGCGAGCAGGGCAGCGGTGCGGGTGCGCATGGGGACTCTTTCTCTCAACGGACGGCGTAGCGGGCGGTGCGGGTGGATTTCATCTCGACGGCGGCGGGGCCGACCACGGCCGTGCCGGGACCGGTGACGACGGCCTGGATGATCTTTTTCGACTGGGTGTTCTGGACCTGGACCGTCTCGCCGACGCCGGCGGAGCCCATGGCCTTGCCTTCCAGCGACAGCTGGATGCCTTCGTTGTCGTAGGTGACCACGATCAGGTCGCCGTTCTTCACGACCACGGCCGAACCCACGTCGCGGGCCATGACCACCGAGCCGGCGCGGACCGGCCGCTTGGTGGCCATGCCGATCACCTGGTCGGGGTCGGACGGGCTGTCGGCCGGCGCGGCCACAGCCTTGGTCCAGGCCAAGTCGGTGGGCTGCACCAGTTCGCCGGCGTTCAGGCTGCGGGCGAAGGTCAGCACCTCCACCTCGCCGCGCGGCGCCACGGCCGAAGCGGAGGCGGGCGAACCGGCGACCGTGCGGGCTTCCGCCAGCGAGGGCGCGCCCACGCCGGCGCGGACCACGATCTTGCGCAGGTGGTCGGGATTGTCCCAGTCGAGGCCGGCGCGCCGCGCGGCGGCCTGCACGGCCATGGCGTCCAGCACCACGGTCGAGCCGGCGCGCTGGGCCACGGCCAGGCGGCCGGCGGCGCCGGCGCCGTCGAACAGGTCGCCCAGGGTCACGACCCCGTCGGCGTTCGTGGTGTCGGCCTTCAGGCTGACCGCGCGGCCGGCGAAGGCGGGGCCGGCGAGCGTCAGCGTCGCGGCCATCAGGGTGAGGGCGAGACGCATGGCCTACTGCTTCACCTGGTTGGCCACGCCCAGCATGTTGTCGGCCGTGGTGATCACCTTGGAATTCATCTCGTAGGCGCGCTGGGCGACGATCAGCGAGGTGATCTCGCTCACCGGGTCGACGTTCGACGCCTCGGTGTAGCCCTGCATCAGGGTGCCGAAGCCCTGGTTGCCCGGGGTCGAGGTCACCGGCGCGCCGGAGGCGGCCGTCTGCAGGAAAAGATTGCCGCCCTGGGCGGAAAGGCCGGCCTCGTTGGTGAAGCTGGCCAGTTCGATCTGGCCGACCACCGCGGGGGTGGCGCTGCCCGGCTGGCTCACCTGCACCTGGCCGGTCGCCGAGATCGTGACCCCGGTGGCGTTGCCCGGGATGGTGATCGCCGGCTGCACCTGGTAGCCGTCCTGGGTGACGAGCTGGCCCTGGTCGTTGATGGCGAAGTTGCCGGCGCGCGAAAACGCGATGTCGCCCGAGGGCGTCAGCACCTGGAAGTAGCCGCGGCCGTTGATCGCCAGGTCGTAGGGGTTGCCGGTGTTGGTCATCGACCCCTGGCTGTTGATCCGGTAGACGCTGCCGGCCTTCACGCCGGCGCCGATCTGCACCCCGGTCGGCACGATCGTGCCCTGGTCCGACGACTGCGCGCCCTGCTGCTGCAGGGTCTGGTAGAGCAGGTCCTGGAACTCGGCGCGCTGCTTCTTGAAGCCCACCGTGTTCATGTTGGCGATGTTGTTCGAGATCACCTCGACGTTCATCTGCTGGGCGGCCATGCCGGTCGCGGCGGTGCGGAGCGCTTGCATCGCTTAGGGTCCTGATTAGCTGTTGAGCTTGCCGAGGCGCGAGACGGAGCTGCGCGACAGGTCGCTCTGGGCGGAAATCATCTGGGTGGTCTGTTCGTAGGCGCGGTTCACCTCGATCATCCGGGTGATCTGGAGGATCGGGTTGACGTTGGAGCCCTCGAGCATCCCCTGGCGGATCTTCGAGGCGTCGGCGGCCGTGGGCTGCTGGTTGGACGCGTTCTGGTAGAGGTTGTCGCCGGTCTTCTCGAGCGCTGACAGGCTGTCGAACTTGTAGACGCCGATCTTGCCGACCCGCTCGGTCCCCTGGCTGACGATGCCGTCGGCGGAGATGGTGATCGGGCCCGACTTGTTGGGGTCGATGGTGATCTGGCCGCCGCCGTCGTCGGCCACCGCGTCGCCGCCCTGGGTGGTCAGCACGCCGTTGGCGTCGGTGCGGAAGTGGCCGTCGCGGGTGAAACGGTCGCCGTTCTTGGTGGTGACCTTGAAGAAGCCCTGGCCCTCGATGCCGACGTCGAAGGTGGCGTCGGTGCGGCGCAGGCCGCCCTGGCTGAAGTCGCGGGCCACCCCGTCCTCGCCGACGAACTTCACCGGCCGCGGCCCGCCCTGGGTGAAGGCCGGGGCGCCGTCGACTTCCTTGGTCATCAGGTTCTCGACCTTGAAGCCGTTGGTGTCGGCGTTGGAGATGTTGTTGGCGATGACGTCCATCTCGCGCCGCAGGACCATCTGGCGGGACAGGCCGACGTAAAGGGTGTTGTCCATCGAACTCTGAAGACCTCAAGGGTGCGCCCAGTTGGCGCGGCGTTTTCGACGTCCGAGGTCTGCAAGCCTTGGGCCAACTTAAAAGCCCAATGAAATCAGCAAATAAATTGGTTAACGCCTGCCGCGCGGCGGAATCTGCCGGGCAGGGTTTTCAGTCATTAACGTCCGTTAAAAACCGCGCGTTAACCAACTTGGCCGCATGGGTGAGCGTGTAGGTTTCTAAGGAACGCGCGCGTGGCCAAGGAAGAGGTTTCCGAAGCGCCCAAGGAAGGCGCCGAGGGCGAGGAGGGCGAAAAGCCCAAGAAGAAGCTGCCGATGATGTTCATCATCGCGGGCGTGGCCGCGCTCGTGCTGGTGGGCGGCGGCGGCGCGGGCGCCTTCTTCCTGCTGAAGCCCAAGCCCGAGGCCGCGGCCGGCAAGGACGCCAAGAAGAAGCCCGAAAAGAAGAAGGGCAAGGAAGGCGAGAAGAAGGACGACAAGAACGCCCCCGTGGTCAAGGAAGGCCCCGACGGCGTGCTGTTCTACACGATCCCCGACGTGGTCGTGAACATGCAGACCGCCGATGGCAAGCCGACCTTCCTGAAGCTGAAGCTCACCCTGGAGATGCCGAACCAGGACGCCGTCGACGAGCTCGAGCCGAACATGCCGAGGCTCCAGGACATGTTCCAGACCTTCCTGCGCGAGCTGCGCCCGGAGGACCTGTCGGGCAGCCAGGGCTCCTACCAGCTGCGCATGGAGATCCTGCGCCGGGTGAACCTGGTGCTGGCGCCCTCCGCCAAGGCCAACGCCGTGCTGATCGAGGAGATGCTGATCAACTAGCGCCCCGGCGCTGATCGCAGTCACCCATGGCCGACGAAACCGAAAACAACGAAGAGATCTCCGCCTCGGCGCCCGACGCCGGCGGCGCGTCCGCGGCCCCCGACTGGGGCGACGAGGGCGGCGAAGCCAACGAGCGCATCCTCAATCAGGACGAGATCGACAGCCTGCTGGGCTTCGACCTCTCCGAGGAAGAGGGCGGCGAGCGCACCGGCATCCGCGCGATCATCAACTCGGCGCTGGTCTCCTACGAGCGCCTGCCGATGCTGGAGATCGTCTTCGACCGCCTGGTGCGGTTGATGACCACCAGCTTGCGCAACTTCACCTCCGACAACGTCGAGGTCTCGCTCGACAACATCTCGTCGATCCGCTTCGGCGACTACCTGAACTCGATCCCGCTGCCGGCCATCCTGTCGGTGTTCCGCGCGGAAGAATTGAACAACTACGGCCTGCTGACGGTCGACTCGAACCTGATCTATTCGATCGTCGACGTGCTGCTGGGCGGCCGGCGCGGCACCGCGGCCATGCGCATCGAGGGCCGCCCCTACACCACCATCGAACGCGTGCTGGTCCAGCGGATGGTCGAGGTCGTCCTGGGCGACGCCCGCGAGGCGTTCGAGCCGCTGACCCCGGTGACCTTCACCCTCGACCGCCTGGAGACCAACCCGCGCTTCGCCGCCATCGCCCGGCCGGCCAACGCCGCCATCCTGGTGAAGCTGCGCATCGACATGGAGGACCGTGGCGGGCGCATCGAGCTGCTGCTGCCCTACGCCACCCTCGAGCCCATCCGAAAGATGCTGCTGCAGCAGTTCATGGGTGAGAAGTTCGGCCGCGACAACATCTGGGAAGGCCACCTGGCCACCGAGCTCTGGACCACCCAGATGGACGTCCGCGCCGTCCTCGACGAGCAGCAGATGGGCCTGAAGCAGGTCCTCGACTTCAAGGTCGGCGACACCCTGATGCTCAACGCCACGCCCGACAGCCTGGTCGAGCTGCGCGCCGGCGCCATTCCGCTCACCCGCGGCCGCATGGGCCGCCGCAACGCCCACATCGCCGTCCGCGTGGAAGCGCCGCTCACGCCCCACGCCCGGCAAGCTGTGCAGAGGACCGTATGAGCATCGTCGGCCTTGTGATGAACGGGTTGCTGGGCGTGCTGCTGCTGGCGGCGCTCGGCATGGGCATGCGCCTGAACAAGCGGCTGAAGGCCCTGCGCGACAGCCACGAGGGCTTCGCCGAGGCGGTCGCCGAGCTGAACCAGGCCGCCGCCCGCGCCGAACAGGGGCTGGCCGACCTGCGCGCCGCCACCGACGAAGCCACCGACCTCCTGTCCGACCGCATCGAGAAGGGCCGGGCGCTGGCCATGAAGCTGGAGCGGCTGGTCGAGCATGCCGCCGTCCCGCAACGTGGCGCCGCCTCCGCCCAGTCGGTCGCCGACGATCCGGTGGCCGAGCGCCGCCTGGGCGCCCTGCTGGCCGCCGCCCGCGACGCGCGGCCCGAGCGGATCATGCCGCCCCTCCGCGCGGCGTCCGAGCGCGCCTCCGTGGACCGCGCCAGCGCCGACCGCGCCGCCGCCGAGATCCTGGCCCGCCACGAGCGCCGGATGCCGGGCCCCGACCTGCCGAACCCCTCCTACGAGCGGCCCCTGCGCGGCCGCCGCCTGGCCGACGACGACGACCTGTTCGACGACGCGCCGATCACCCTCGATAAAGTCCACGGAGTCCGTCGTTGAAGTCGATCCCCCGCATCCTTCCCCTGGTGGGCATCGCCGTCGGCGGCGTTCTCGCGATCAACGCGCTCGCCGGCGCGCGCGACCTGCCGGGCCTGCTGAGCGGCGCCAAGGCCTTCGCCGAGGAAGCCGCCAAGCCGGCGCCGAAGAAGGGCGCGGCCAAGAAGGCCGCCGCCCCCAAGGCTGCTGAGGGGCAGGGCGGCCTGGGCTCGCTGTTCGCCGACCCGACCCACCCGGACTCCGCGGCCAATGTCGCCGCCGCCACCCCGGCCGCCGGCGCGCCCGCCGCCGCCGGCGCCGCCAAGGACGCCGCCTCCAATTCGCCCCTGCCGCCGCCGACCATCCAGCCCAAGGCGGTCTGCGCGCCCACCGCCGCCGAACTGGCCAAGGAAGCCGGCCTGTCGCCCGCCGAACTGCAGGTGCTGCAGAACCTGGGCGCCCGCCGCGGCGAACTCGACCAGCGCGAGCAGGCGCTCTCGGTCCAGGTGGCCCTGCTGGCCGCCGCCGAAGCCAAGCTCGACGCCAAGACCAAGGTCCTCCAGGGGCTGAAGGCCGACATCCAGAACCTGCTGGCCCAGGCCGACGGCAAGGAGCAGCAGGAAGTCGACCGCCTGGTGAAGGTGTTCGAAGGCATGAAGCCCAAGGACGCCGCCGCGCGAATGGCCATCCTGGACGACGCGGTGCGCCTGCCCATCGCCGCCAAGATGAAGGAGCGCGCGCTGTCCGGCATCGTCGGCCAGATGCCGCCGGCCGACGCCAAGAAGCTGACCGAGGGCCTCGCCAAGCGCTTCACCACCGCCCAGATGCTGGCCCAGAACGCCGACGCCAAGGCCGACGCCGCGGCCGCCGCCACCAAGGTCGCCACCGACCCGAACGCTCCGGCGGCGCCGGCGGCCAAGAAGCCGGCCCGGGCGGCCAAGAAGGCGCCCGCCAAGAAGAAGCCGGCCGCCGAGGGCGACGACACCCAGACCACCGCCGCGGCCGACAAGTCCGCGCCGGCCGCCGCGCCGGCTCCGGCCAAGGCCGGATAGACCCTTGAACCTGCGCCAGACCCTGCGCGCAGGTGTGGCGGCGATCGCCGTCGCAGCCGTCGTCGCCCCTGCCGGGGCGGCGACGACGGGCCTCGACGTGCGCGTGGCCCAGGCCGAGGACTTCTCCCGCGTCGAATTCCACGGCGCCTCGGCCCAGGTGAAGCGCACCGGCCAGGTGCTGACCTTCAGCTTCCCGCGCGACGCCGATCCCGACATCGCGCGCTTGCGCACCGCGCCGCCCAAGTGGATCAAGACCGCCGAGAAGAAGCACGTCGGCGGCCGGCTGCAGCTCGACATCACCCTGGCCGACGACGCCGACTTCAAGGTGGGCAACGCGGACGGGGCGATGTTCGTCAACGTCTTCCAGAAGCCCAAGCCGACCGCCCAGGACACGGCCCAGGCCGCGCCGGCGCCGCCGCCGGTCGAGCCGGAGCCGGTCCGTCCCAACCCGATCCCCGCCGGCGGCGTGGTCCACATGTCCTCTGCGGTGGTCAACGCCCAGGTCCAGTTCACCTTCCCCTGGGCCAATCCGGCCGGCGCGGCGGTGTTCCGCCGCGGCGACGCGGTCTGGATCGTCTTCGACGCCGCCGCCAACATCGATGTCAGCCATTCCGTGAAGGGCGTGCCGCAGTTCTCCGGCATCTCGTCCAGCAAGGGCGCGGACTATTCCGCCGTCCGCATCGAGGCGGCCCACGGCACGCCGGTCTTCGCCACCGCCCAGGGCGCCACCTGGACGGTCTCGGTCGGGCCGGGCGAGCAGGGGCCGTCCTCGGCCGTGCGCGTCCAGCGCGACGACGTCGAAGGCCCGCCGGGGCTGAAGGCGGCCGTGGCCGGCGCCACCCGCGTGGTCAAGATGGTCGACCCGCAGGCCGGCGACACCCTCGACGTGGTCACCGCCCTCGGCCCGGCCAAGGGCGTGGGCTCGCGCCGCAGCTATGTCCAGATGGCGGTCCTGCCGTCGGTCCAGGGCCTGGCGATCGAGCACTACGTCGATGACCTCAGCGTCGCGCGGGCCGGCGACATCGTCCACATCGGCCGCAAGACCGGCATGGCGCTCTCGCCGACCTACGCCGTCGACGACGACACCCGCTATGGCCTGGACACGCCCCGGCCGGCCGTCCTGCCTTCGGTGATCAACTACCAGGACTGGCCGAAGACCGGGCCCAAGGGCTTCCTCGACCGCTACCAGCACCTGCTGGCCGCCGCGACCATGGAAGGCGCCAACAAGGACAAGGGCGCGCCCACCGGCGCGCGCATGGCGCTGGCCCGCTTCCTGGTCGGCAACGAGCTCTCCTACGAAGCCATCGGCGTCCTGAACGACCTTGCGCGCACCAACTCCGCCATGATGGAGAACCCGGAGTGGCGCGGCCTGCGCGGCGTCTCGCGGGTCATGGCCCGCCGCTACAAGGAGGCCGAGGCCGACTTCTCCGCCCCGGTCCTGGCCGAGGACAAGTCCGCCGCGCTCTGGCGCGCCTACATCGCCGCCCAGCTCGCCCAATGGTCCGAGGCCCGCGCCCAGTTCGTGAAGGGCGCCGAGGCCTTCAACATGTTCTCGCCGACCTGGAAGGCGCGCTTCGCCCGCTCCGACGCCCAGGCCGCGCTGGCCCAGGGCGACCTGGCCAGCGCCGACGCGCGCATCAAGCTGGCGCTCGCCGACAAGACCGATCCCTGGGAAGAGCTTTCCACCCGCCTGATCCAGGCCCGCATCATCGAGCAGCAGGGCCACAAGGACCGGGCGCTGCGCATGTACCTCGCGATCGCCACCGTGCCGCGCGAAAGCCTCTCCACGCCCGCCCAGCTGCGCGCCACCCAGATCAAGCTCGAGCTCGGCAAGGTCACGCCGGTCCAGGCGTCCCAGGTCTTTGACGGCCTCCGCTACCGCTGGCGCGGCGACGCCACCGAGCTCGAGACCATCCGCGCCCTGGGCCAGCTCTACCTGGGCCAGGGCCGCTATCGTGAGGCGCTGGAGGCGCTGCGCTCGGCCGGCAACCGCCTGCCGGACCTGCCGGAGGCGCTGCAGCTGCAGTCGGACCTGCGCGTCGCCTTCCGCTCGCTGTTCCTGGACGGCAACGCCGACGGCTTGGAGCCGGTGCAGGCGTTGGCCCTCTTCCTCGATTTCAAGGAACTCGCGCCCCTGGGCGCCGACGGCGACCTGATGGTCCGCAAGCTGGTCCGCCGGCTGGTAGACGTCGACCTGCTGGACCAGGCCGCGACCTTCCTGAAGTACCAGGTCGACAACCGCCTGGACGGCGTCGCCAAGGCCCAGGTCGCCACCGACCTCGCCGTCATCTACCTGATGGACCGCAAGCCGGAGCAGGCGATCCAGGCGATCAATTCCTCGCGCACCACCATCCTGCCCAACGCGCTGAACGCCGAGCGCCGCCAGGTCGAGGCCCGCGCCTGGATGGGCGTCGGCAAGTACGACTCGGCGCTGGAGATCATCGAGAAGGACAACAGCCGCGACGCCACCGAGCTGCGCGCCGAGATCACCTGGAAGCAGAAGGATTGGGCCAAGTCCGGCCCGCAGTTCGAGAAGTCGCTGGGCGACCGCTGGAAGACCCCGACGCCGCTCTCGGCCGACGACGAAGGCAAGCTGCTGCGCGCCGGCGTCGCCTACAGCCTGGCCGGCGACGACGCGGCGCTGGCGCGCCTGTCCAGCCAGTACAAGGGCTTCTTCGACGGCGCTCACAATCCCGAAGCCCTGCGCATCGCGCTCACCGGCGTCTCGACCAACCGGCTCAGCGTCGCCGACTTCGGCCGGGTCAGCGCCGACAACGAGGCCTTCACCGGCTGGGTCGACAAGATGAAGGCCCGCTTCCGCGAAGCGCCCGCGCCCGCCGCCGCCACCAAGGCCGCCGCGCCGGCCGCGCCGGCGAAAGCCACCGGCAAGCAGGCGGAAGCCGCCCCGGCGAAGACCCCGGCCAAGGCCTAGGCGCCCGGCCCACCGATCCACGGCCTGACCTGGCAAGGTCGGCTGAGGGTGGGAAACCGGCGAAACGCCCCCTACGGTGGCGCCACATCGTCGGGGAATCGCCATGCTCAATCGCCGTCATCTTCTGGCCACCGCCGCGGCCGCCGTCGCGAGCGCGCCGGCCGCGTTCGGCGCCGGCCGGGCGGCGGCCCAGGGATCTTTGCCGAAGGGCTCTCCGTCCGAAGGCGCAAAGCTGACGCGGCTGCTGGACGCCTTCTGGGCGGAGGACCTGCGCCGCAGTCCGCAACAGGCGACCGACCTCGGCCTCGACACTGGCGCCAACGCCGATCTCAAGCGCAAGCTGGACGACGTCACCGCCAGGGGCATCGAGGACGCCCGGGCGCTGGTCGCCCGCCGCGCCCGGCAGCTGGCGGCCATCGACCGCAAGGCGCTCACGGGCATGGACGCGGTGAACTACGACACCGTCGCCTACATGAACGAGTCCACGCGGCGCGTGCTGGCGCTGGACATCGGCGGGACCGACGGCTTTTCGCCGTCCTGCTACGTGATCAGCCCGATCACCGGCGCCTACGAAGTGATCCCGGACTTCCTGGAGAACAAGCACAAGGTCGAGGACGCGGAGGGCGCCGACGCCTACCTGGCGCGGCTGGAGGGGTTCGCCGGCGCGCTGGACGCCAACACCGCGCGCTTCGCCCATGACCGGGCGCAGGGCGTGCTGCCGCCGGACTTCATCCTCGACATCACCCTGACCCAGATGGGCCAGTTGCGGCGGCCGGCGCCGGAGTCCGCGCTGGTCAAGGCGGTGGCCGACCGGGCCAGGGCCAAGGGCCTCTCCGACCGCTACGGCGCCCAGGCGGCACGGATTTACGAGGGCAAGGTGCTGCCCGCCTTGGACCGGCAGATCGAGGCGGTGAAGGCGGCGCGGGCGCAAGCCCAGCACCTGCCGGGGATCTCCCGCTTCCAAAAGGGGGCGGAATTCTACGCCGCCAACCTGCGCTACACGACCACCACCGACATGACCCCGGCGCAGGTCCATCAACTCGGCCTGGACGAGGCGAAGGAGATCGGCGCCCGCCTGGACGTCCTGCTCAAGGCCCAGGGGCTTACCCAGGGCTCGACCGGGCAGCGGATCCAGGCCCTGTTCAAGGACCCCGCGCAGTTCTTCCCCAACACGCCGGCGGGCAAGGCCGAGCTCCTGGCCTACCTGCAGGCCAAGCTGGCCGCGGTGAAGACCCGCCTGCCGCAGATGTTCGATCACATCCCGCCCTATGCGGTGGAGGCGCGCGCGGTGCCGCCGGACATCGATTCCGGCGCGCCGGGCGCCTATTCCGAGAGCCCCAGCCTCGACGGGACGCGGCCCGGCTATATCCGCTTCAACCTGCACGACACGGCCGAGTGGCCGCGCTGGAACCTCGACACCACCCTCTATCACGAGGGCCTGCCGGGACATCAGCTGCAGGGCGGGCTTGCGCTGCAGAGCACCGAGATCCCGATCCTGCGGCGCAACATGTACCTGTCCGCCTACGGCGAGGGCTGGGCGCTCTACGCCGAGCAGCTCGCCAACGAACTCGGCATGTACGACGACAATCCGCTGGGCCGGATCGGCTGGCTGAAGGGCCAGATGTTCCGGGCCGGGCGATGCATCGTGGACACCGGCATGCACACCATGGGCTGGAGCCAGGAGAAGGCGATCGCCGTGCTGGGCGACCTGACCGGCGACGCGGTCGGCTTCACGACGCGCGAGGTGAACCGCTACTGCGCCATCCCCGCACAGGCCTGCAGCTACAAGATCGGCCACACCTACTGGAACCGCCAGCGCGACAAGGCCCGCGCGGCGCTTGGCGCCCGGTTCGACATCAAGAAGTTCCACGACGCCGGCCTGCTGGCCGGCGCCATGCCCCTGGACGTCCTGGGCGGGCGCGTGGACGACTACATCGCCGCCGCCAAGGGCTGAGCCCTGTCGGCGGCCCAGCTCAGGCCGCCGCGGGCGCCGCTTCGGCGCGGCGATATGCTATAGTCGCGCAACGCAGGTTTTGACGCCGTAAGCAAATCCGGCGACAATCCCCCATCTGCTATATGTGTATTTCTATAACCATAATTATTTCAAATAGATAGCATTCGGCATCGATGTGGATGAACTTCACCGGCGGGCGGTTTCGTCCGTTGCAACAATGGCGAAGTCAAACCGTGATAGCCGAACCGCGATCAGTTGGGAGCCTGACGCCATGAACCGCGCCCTTTTCGCCGCCGCCGCCGTGTCGACCCTGGCCGCCGCCGCCTTCCTGGCCGCGCCGCTCGGCATCGCCGCCGACACGCCGAACGCCACGCCGCAGCACGTCGACGATTTCCAGCTTACCGACCACACCCGGTTCGCCGAGCACCTCTACTACTACGGCTATTCGTCGGCGATCGTGCTGATGAGCCGCGAGAACGGCTCGGCCTTCTCCAAGGGCGCCTCCCAGGCGCTGGAAAAGCTGAACGCCGCCTATGCGCCGAAGGGCGTGGTGGTCTGGTCGCTGGACAGCAAGCTGGGCGACAGCCGCGACGCCGTCGCCGCCGAGGCGCAGGCCCAGAACCTGAAGGTCCCGGTGCTGATCGACGAGCAGCAGCTGGTGGGCGAAGGCCTGGGCGTGCAGCGCGAAGGCGAGGTCTTCGTGATCAATCCCAAGACCTGGTCGGTGGTCTACCGCGGCCCGATGGACGCCGCCCGCGTCAGCCAGGCGGTCGATGGCCTGCTGGCCGGCGGCCAGCCCCAGCTGGTCCGCGCCGCCCTGACCGGCGGCCAGGCGATCGCCTTCCCGGCGAAGGCGCATTCGGCCGACTTCGCCAAGATCTCCTACGCCAAGGACGTCGCCCCGATCCTCCAGGAGAAGTGCGTCTCCTGCCACATCGCCGGCGGCATCGGGCCGTTCGCCATGAACAGCTACGAGATCGTCCACGGCTTCGCCCCGATGATCCGCGAGACGGTGCGCACCCAGCGCATGCCGCCCTATTTCGCCGATCCGCATATCGGGAGCTTCAAGAACAACCAGGGCCTGACCGCCGACGAGCGCAAGACCCTGGTCCACTGGATCGAGGCCGGCGCGCCGCGCGGCGAGGGGGCCGACCCGCTGCTGGCCAACGCGGGCAAGCATGCGCCCGACTGGCCGGTGGAGCTGGGCAAGCCCGACGTGATCGTCGACCTGCCGGCCTTCAAGGTGCCGGCGACCGGCCTCGTGGAATACCAGAACGACCTGGTGGACAATCCCTTCAAGCAGGACACCTGGCTGAAGGCGATCGCCATGCGTCCGGGCGACCGGCGCGTGCTGCACCACGTGGTGTCCAACCATGTGCCGGATCCCAACCAGCCGGCGGCGGCGATCCCGGGCGGCTCGGTGGGCTCCTACACCCCCGGCTCCCAGCCGCAGATCATGGCCGACAATGCCGGCGCGCCCGTGCCGGCCGGCGGCAAGCTGCACTTCCAGATGCACTACACGACCATGGGCAAGGAGACGACGGACGTCACCCAGGTCGGCTTCTACACGCTGAAGACCCCGCCCGAGTTCATCAAGCGCTCGACGGTGATCTCGACCTTCGCCCTCTACATCCCGGCCGGCGAGCAGCGTCACACCGAGGTCGCCTACATGACCTTCCCGGCCGACGCCTACCTCTACACGCTCTATCCGCACGCCCACTATCGCGGCAGCCATGTGGAGCTGAAGGAGATCGATCCGGACGGCACGCAGAAGATGCTGCTGTCGCTGCCGAAGTACGACTTCAACTGGCAGCGTGACTATGATCCGGTGAAGCCGATCCACGTGCCGGCCGGCGCCAAGCTGGTCGCCACCTGGGTCTACGACAACTCGACCCACAACCCGGCCAACCCGGATCCCAAGCGCAACGTCACCTGGGGCGAACAGACCCCGGACGAGATGATGTACTTCCGGGTGAACTACCGCTGGGCGGACGAGACCACGACCCACGTGCGCAACGACCTGCAGGCCAAGCTGTTCGCCTCGCAGATGATGGGATCGCTGGACTCGAACCTCGACGGCTTCATCGAGAAGAACGAGCTGAAGGGGCCGCTGGCCGGCCTGCAGGCGAAGTTTGACGAGGTGGACACCGCGCACACCGGCAAGCTCACCGCCGAGCAGCTGCAGAAGCTGATGCCGTCGCGCCGCATGCGCCGGCAGGAAACCCCGGACGTCTAAAGGCCTTCCCAAGGTCTGATTTACGAGCGTAATATTCCTAGCCTCGACAGAGGCTGGGAGCACGCCTTGCCGCTCGACTTCGGCCAGACCCGCAAGCACGGCCACCTGCGCGGCCTGGGCTGGGCGCTGCTCTTGGGCGTCGTCCTGATCGGCGTCCTGCTGGTCTTCAACTGGCGCGGTCACCGGGCGCAGGAACGGTCTGAGGGCTGGGTCGGAGCCGCGCCGGCCTGTCCACGGATTTCGGAGGCCGCCTACCGGGCGCACTACGCCGGTGGCGAGCGCATCACCGTCTACAACGGCGTCGCCCTGGCCCGCCAATTCGGCCATGTGATGTGCAAGGACGTCGACACCGAGGGCGCCTTCGGCTTCGTCACCCATCCGGTCTGCCAGTTCACCAGCCCGACCGCGATCCGCGTCGCCGGTCCGTCCGGAATGGCCTACTTCGAGCCGGGCTCAGGCCACGTCGCGACCGTCAGCGTCGAGCGCCGGCGCACCGTCTGCCAGCTGCGCGGCGAGTTCACCCTGTTCAAGGACCCGACCCAGCTGGGCAGCGTCGCGCCCTAGCCTCCGCCGCCAGGCACGGCGTGGAAGCTCTGCACCAGGCTGCCGCAGACCAGCCGCCAGCCGTCCACCAGGACGAAGAAGATCAGCTTGAAGGGTAGGCTCACCACCACCGGCGGCAACATCATCATGCCCATGCTCATCAGGACGCTGGCCACCACTAGGTCGATCACCAGGAACGGCACGAACAGCAGGAAGCCGATCTCGAAGGCCCGCTTCAGCTCCGAGATCATGAAGGCCGGGGTCACCACCTGCAGCGGCGTGGCCTGGGCGTTCTGCGGCTTGGGGATGCGCGAGAGGTTGATGAACAGGGCCAGGTCGTCGCGGTCCACCTGCTGCAGCATGAAGGTCTTCACCGGCGCGGCCGAGGCGTCGAACGCCTGGCTCAGCTCCATCTTCTGGTCCATCAGCGGCTTGATGCCGTCGGTGTAGGACTTCTGCAGCGTCGGACCCATGACGATGGCGGTCAGGAACAGGGCCAGCGAGATGATCACCGAATTGGGCGGGCTCTGCTGCAGGCCCATGGCCGTGCGCAGCAGGCTCAGCACCACGACGATGCGGACGAAGGCGGTGGTCATGATGACGATCGAGGGCGCCAGCGACAGCACCGTCATCAGGCCGACCAGCTGGACCACTCGCTCGGTCAGGCCGCCGCCCGTGCCAAGGTTCAGGTTGATCGACTGGGCCAGCGCCGCCGCCGGGAAGACCAGCGAGGCTAGTGTGGTGAGGACGGCGAGGATCGCCGCGCGCCGCCATTCCTCGGCGGGCAGGGCGCGGACGGCGCGGATCAGGTCCAGCATCAGCCCATGGCTCCCTTGCCGGTCTTCAGGTCGCTCATCAGTTGGCCCTCGCCCAGCAGCAGCAGCTTCTCCTCGCCGTCACAGGCGACGATCACCAGTCGGCGGGCCGGATCGAGCACCAGGCTTTCGACGATGGTCAGCCGTCGGGTCGTGCGCGGCTTGCCGAAACGGGCCAGGGCGTCGGGCCCGAAGCGGCGCAGCGCCACCGCGCCCAGGCCGACCAGGCCGAGTGTGAGGATGAGGGCGAAGATCGCGCGGGCGAAATCGGAGGCCATGGTCGCTTCTGCGGCTGGAGCTGGAGCCGTCAGGAAACCGGTGAGTCCCTTAAGTCCGGGTTAACCCTGTTTCTTCACCATGCCGGCATGGGACCTGCCGACATTCCGCTCCTGACGATGCTGAAAGGCCGGATGGGGTATCTGGCCAACCGCCAGCGGCTGATCGCCGAGAACGTGGCCAACTCGGACACGCCCGGCTTCGCGCCGCGCGACCTGAAGCCGTTCACGGTATCCAACAAGTCACAGACCGCGGCGGGCGCGCAAGGCACAAGCGCCATTCCCAGCATCGGCGGGCCGAGCCCGGGGCTGGCGCCGTCCGGCGGCATGGCCATGACCCAGTCCGGCCACATGGACGTGCCGAACGGCAAGGGGCCCAGCTACAAGACCACCGGCTCGCCCGATTCCGAAATGACGATCGACCGCAACGGCGTCGTCCTCGAAGACCAGATGATCAAGCTGACCGACACGCGGATGGACTACGACGCGGCGATCAGCTTCTACCAGGCGTCTCTCGGCATGCTGAAGACCGCGATCAAGAAGCCTGGGTCCTAAGGAAAGGCGCATTAGATGGCGGACAATTCGGTCACCAACATCACCCAGCAGATCGCGGTCTCCGCGCTGCGCGCCCAACAGGGGCGCATGCGGGTCATCGCCGAGAACCTGGCCAACGCCGACTCCACGTCGAAGACCCCCGGCGGCGACCCCTACCGCCGCCAGGCCCCCGTGTTCCAGCCGATCGCCGTGGGCGGCGGCGCCAAGGGCGTGAAGATGGCCGGCGCCCAGCCGGACCGTTCGCCGTTCAACTCGTCCTACGATCCGGGCAACCCCTCGGCGGACGCCACCGGCTATGTGAAGCGGCCCAACGTCGATCCGCTGATCGAGGCCATGGACATGCGCGACGCCCAGCGGGCCTACGAGGCCAACCTCAACGTCATCGAGACGTCGCGGGCCATGGACTCGCACACCCTCGATATCCTGAAGCAGTAGCGCGGGCCTAAGCCATGATCACCCCGCTCGCCGTCGCCAAGGCCTACGCCAACGTCCAGAAGGCCGCCGGCGTCGCCACCGAAGGAAATGGCCTGGGCGCCCAGGCCGCCGGCTCGGCCACGGGCGGCTTCGGCGACATCCTCAAGGCCGCCATGCAGGACACCACCAAGGCGACCAAGAACGCCGAGGCGATGATGACCGCCCAGGTGCAGGGCAAGGCCCAGCTGATCGACGTGGTGACCGCGGTTTCCTCCGCCGAGCAGAGCCTGAACACCGTCATGGCCATCCGCGACCAGGTGATCAGCGCCTACCAGGAAATCATGCGGATGCCGATCTGACCCTGCGGCGAGCCGGTGGCGCGCCCGCGAGGATCGAGCCGCGCCGGCAGAATCCGTGCTAGGCCTGGGTCATGGCCGGGGCGGCGATCGAACTTTCCGGGGTTGAGAAGCGCTACGGCGGCCACCAGGCCCTGGCGGACGTCGGCCTTTCCATCGAAGCCGGGACTTTCACCGCCCTGGTCGGCGGCTCCGGCTCAGGCAAGACCACCCTGCTCAAGACCATCAACCGCCTGGTCACGCCGGACGCCGGCCAAGTGCGGGTGTTGGGCCAGGACGTGATGGCCGCGGCGCCGCACGCCCTGCGCCGCCAGATCGGCTACGTCTTCCAGGAGATCGGCCTCTTTCCGCATCTGACGGTGGCCGAGAACATCGCCATCACGCCGAAGCTGCTGGGCTGGGACGCCCGGCGGATCGACGGCCGCATCGCCAACCTGCTGGGTCTTGTGGACCTGCCATTGGACGTCGCCAGCCGGATGCCGGACGCGCTGAGCGGCGGCCAGCGCCAAAGGGTGGGCGTGGCCCGGGCGCTCGCCGCCGAACCCAGGCTGGTGCTGATGGACGAGCCGTTCGGCGCGCTGGACCCGCTGACCCGCGACGCGCTGGGGACCGACTATCGCGCCCTGCACGACCGCCTGGACCTGACGACCGTCATGGTCACCCACGACATGGGCGAGGCGGTGCTGCTGGCCGACCGGATCGTGGTGCTGCGCCAGGGCCGGGTCGTCGCCGATGGAACGCCCGCGACCCTGCTGGCGGAAACCCAGGACCCGGACGTCCGCGCCCTCCTGGAATCGCCGCGCCGCCAAGCCGAGCGCCTGCAGGCCAAGCTGGCCGGCGAAGGGCGCCCATGAGCCCGCGCCTTGCCCAGGCCTTCGGTCTCTTGCCTGACTATCTCGGCTGGCACGTGCTGCTGAGTTTCAGCGCCCTGGTGCTGGGCGTGGCGATCAGCCTGCCGCTGGCGGTGGCGGCGAGCCGCAGCGCGCGGCTGCGCTGGCCGGTGCTGGCGCTGGCCAGCCTGATCCAGACCATTCCCAGCCTGGCGCTGCTGGCCCTGTTCTATCCCCTGCTGCTGGCGCTTTCGGCGCTCAGCCTCGCGACCTTCGGGAGAGGCTTCCCGGCCCTGGGCTTTCTGCCGTCCCTGCTGGCGCTGACGCTCTATTCGATGCTGCCGATCCTCCGGAACGGCACGGCCGGCATCCTCGGCGTCGACCCGACGATCCGGGAAGCCGCCGACGGGGTCGGCATGACGGCCGGCCAGCGCCTGTGGCAGGTGGAGCTGCCGCTGGCCGCGCCGGTGATCATGGCGGGCGTGCGCACCGCCGCGGTCTGGACCATCGGCGCCGCGACCCTGTCCACGCCGGTCGGCCAGACCAGCCTCGGCAACTATATCTTCGCCGGCCTGCAGACCGAGAACTGGGTCTTCGTGCTGTTCGGCTGCGCCGCCTCGGCGATCCTGGCTCTGGTCGCCGACCAACTGCTGGGCCTGATCGAGAAGGCCACCCGGGCGCGCAGCCTGCCCCTGCTGCTGATCGGTCTTGGCGGGCTGGCCGGCGCGGTGGCCCTGGCGGTCACGCCGCTGGTCGTCCAGGCGGATCGCCCGGCCGCCTACGTCATCGGGGCCAAGAACTTCTCGGAGCAATACATCCTGGCCGAGCTGATGGCGGACCGGGTGGAGGCCACGGGCGCGCGCGTCACCCGCAAGGAGGACCTGGGTTCGGTGGTCGCCTATCGCGCCCTGGCGTCCGGCGAGATCGACGCCTACATCGACTACTCCGGAACCCTTTGGGCCAATGTCCTGAACCGCAAGGACAATCCCGGCCGTGCGGAAGTGCTGAAGCAGCTCACCGCCGCGCTCGCCCAGCGGGACCATGTCACCGTCCTGGGCTCGCTGGGGTTCGAGAACGCCTACGCCTTCGTCATGCGGCCGGACCGCGCCAAGGCCCTGGGCGTGACCACCATCGCCGATCTCGCGGCCCGCGCGCCCGGCCTGACCCTGGGCTCGGACCTCGAGTTCCTGTCGCGGCCGGAGTGGAAGGCGGTGGAAAGCGCCTACGACCTGAAGTTCAAGACCAAGCGCTCCTACCAGCCCACCTTCATGTACCGCGCCCTGGCCGACGGCGAGGCCGATGTGATCAGCGCTTTCTCGTCCGACGGCCGCATCGCCGCCGACCACCTGGTGATCCTGGCCGACCCGAAAGGCGCGATCCCGCCCTATGACGCGGTGGTGCTGATCTCGCCCAAGCGGGCGCATGACCCGCGGCTGCTGAATGCGCTGCGCCCGCTGATCGGCCGGATCAATGTGGCGACCATGCAGTCGGCCAACCTGAGCGTCGACCGCGACGCCGACAAGGACACGCCGGCCGAGGCGGCGAAGGCTCTGGACCGGCAGATTCTGCCCAGTCCGTAGGCTTTCATTAACCATGCCGGACCATGCTGGCGACGTCCGCTGAAGCGCGGATTTTTCCAGTGTTTCCAAGAGGTCTTCATGAACGGCGCCGAGGTTCTGGACGTCGGCCGCGACGCCATCTGGCTGACTATCCAGCTGGCGGCGCCCTGCCTGATCGTGGGCCTGGTCGTGGGCGTCGGCATCGGCCTCTTGCAGGCGCTGACCCAGATCCAGGAGGCCACCCTGGTCGCGGCGCCGAAGATCGTGGCGATCTTCGTCTCCCTGCTGGTCTTCCTGCCGCTGATGGGCGCCCTGATGAGCGGTTTCATGCGCCACATCGCCCAGCGCATCGCCGGCCTCTGAGGCCGGGGCAGGGACGGCCCCCTTGGAACATTTCGCCCCAGCTCAGCAGGTCTACGCCGCCGGCCTGATCTTCGCGCGGCTGGCGGCCATCGTGATGCTGATCCCGGGCATCGGCGAGACCTTCGTGCCGGTGCGCATCCGCCTGTCCTTCTCGCTCGCCCTGGCCTTCGTCCTGTTCCCGCTGATCGGCCAGACGGTCCCGGCGATCCCCGCCGACCTGAGCGGCATCGGCGGGGCGGTGATCAAGGAGACGCTGATCGGCGTGATGATCGGCTCGATCCTGCGCTTCTTCATGCTGTCGCTGGCGTCCGCGGGCGAGATCATGTCGATCCAGAGCACCCTCGGTTTCTCCCAGACCGCCAACCCGATGCAGGCCTCGCCGTCGACCTCGATCGGCACCTTCCTGGGCCTGCTGGGCCTGGTGCTGATCATGACCACCAACCTGCACCACATGTTCATTTCGGCGATCGTGCGCTCCTACACGATCTTCCCGTTCAACCGCGACATCCCCCTGGCCGACGCCAACACCCTCGCCGTCCAGACGGTGTCGCGGTCCTTCGCGCTGGGCCTGCAGCTGGCGGCGCCGGTGGTGGCCTTCTCGCTGATCTTCAACATCGCCACCGGCCTGGTCGGCCGGGTGATGCCGCAGTTCCAGATCTACTTCGTGACCTCGCCCCTGATGGTGCTGTTCGCGCTGTCGATCATCGCGCTCAGCCTGGGCGTGATCGGCATGGTATGGATCGACCACTATCGCGACCTGCTCGCGATGTTCGCCTGACCTCGACGACGGATAGGTCATGAGCGACACGAACGACGCCGCATCGAAAACAGAAGAACCGACACCGCGCAAACTCCAGCAGGCGCGGGAGCGCGGCGAGGTCGTCAAGACGCAGGACCTGGCCTCGCTGGCCTCCATGGCCGCGGCCGCCGCCGTGGTGATCACAATGGGCGGATCGCTGAGCCGCAGCCTGATGACCTCGCTGACGCCGTTCCTCGCCTCGCCGGAGACGGTGGATTTCGCCAGCGGCGGCGGCATGCAGGTGTTCCGCGCCGCGCTCATGGCGGTGGCGCCGTTCGTCGTGGCGGTGCTTGTGGCCGCCGCCGGCGCCGGGGTGGTGGGCAATGTTGTCCAGACCGGCCTGATGTTCAGCCCCGACAAGCTGGCCCCCGACTTCTCGAAGCTGTCCTTGGGTTCGGGCCTGAAGCGGATCTTTTCGATCGACGGGCTGATGCAGTTCTTCAAGTCGCTGGTGAAGGTCATGCTCACCGGCGCGCTGGCCTACTGGGTGGTCAGCCCGCACCTGAACGAGCTGGAGCACCTGGCCGAACTCGACCCGACCGCCATGATCACCTTCTCGCTGGACCTGGCGAAGCGCCTGTTCTTCGCGGTCACGGCGTTCCTGGTCGTCGTCGCAGGCGCCGACTGGCTGTGGCAGCGCCAGCGCTTCATGGCCAAGATGCGGATGACCAAGGAAGAGCTGAAGGAGGACTTCAAGCAGTCCGAAGGCGACCCCCATATCCGCGCCCGCCAGAAGCAGTTGCGCGTCGAGCGTTCGAGGCGCCGCATGATGGCCCAGGTCGCGAAGGCCACCGTCGTGGTCATGAACCCGACCCACTACGCGGTGGCGCTCAAGTACGACACTTCCGAGGCGCCGGCGCCGCTGTGCGTCGCCAAGGGCCTCGACAGCCTCGCCCTGAAGATCCGCGCCGTCGCCGAGGAGGCCGGCGTGCCGGTGTTGGAAGACCCGCCGCTGGCCCGCGCGCTCTACGCCGCCGTCGAGGTCGACGACATCATCCCGCCCGCCCACTATGAGGCGGTGGCCAAGATCATCGGCTTCATCCTGAACGCCGGTCGCGACGTCGCCGCGCGCCGGTTCCGCAACGGCGGCCGTGTGAACTAGACCCCGCCTGCAACCCGCCGTCGCCTGTGAGAGAATGCCCGTGACCGATTCGCCGGACGAGACCGCCGCCACGCCTGAAGGCGGACGCGCCCGGCTGCAGATGGAGGCGTTGGCTGGGGCCATGGCCGAGCCGCAGGTCCGCAAGGCCCGCAAGGGGCGCTTCGAGCCGCTGACCGCGGCGGCGGTGGTGTTTTTCCTCATTGCCGTGGCCTTTGCGGCCGCGCCGGCGCTGAAGGCCGGCGTCACCACCCTGGCCGGTCTCTTGCTGCTGATTGGCCTGGCGGGCGTCGCCTGCCTGGGCCTCTTCGTCCTGCGGGACTCCTCCGAACTCCCCGCCGAAGCGGACGGCGGCGCCGAGCAGCTGGTCGACGCCTTGAGCGAGCCGGCCGCCATCGCCGCGTCCGACGGCAAGGTGCAGGCCTCCAACGCCGCCTGGAAGTCGACCATCGGCCTGGGTCCGCGCCTGCCCAAGACCGGGACCTCAGCCACCAGCCTGTTCTTCGCCCTGTCGGCGGCGCGCCGCGGCGAGATCGCCCATGCGGTGATCAAGGTCGCCGGCGCGGAACACGAGGCCCAGGTGTCGCCGCTGGGCGCGCGCCGCTTCCTGGTCCGCCTGACCGGGCCCGGCGTCGGCGCCCTGGCCCTGCCGCCGGCGGCCATGGAGGTCCTGACCGCCTTCACCGGCGCCAAGCCGCCGCCGCCCAAGGTGCTGGACGCCTTCGCCGCGGCCTCGCCGTTCGGCGCGGCCCTGCTGGAGGGCGAGGACCCGTTCGAGGCCCTGATCGTCGAGGCCAACCCGGCGCTGAAGGCCGTGGCCGGCGGCGGTGAGAAGGGGCAGGTGTTCGGCGCGCTGATCGAGCCGGCGAGCCGCGCTGACGCCGCCCAGAAGCTGGCCCAGAGCCAGGGCTCCGGGGCCCCGGTCGAGGTGCGCCTGGCGCACGACCCGGCGCGCATCGCCCACCTGTACCTGTCCAAGAGCGACGGCCGATTCGTCGCCTACCTGGTGGACGTCTCCGAGCAGAAGCAGATCGAGCTGCAGCTGGCCCAGAGCCAGAAGATGCAGGCCATAGGCCAGCTCGCCGGCGGCGTGGCGCACGACTTCAACAACCTGCTTACCGCCATCTTCATGCAGCTCGACGTGCTGGCCACGCGCCATCCGGTGGGCGACCCCAGCTACGAGGGTCTGAACGAGATCAAGCAGACCTCGACCCGCGCCGCCGACCTGGTGCGCAAGCTGCTGGCTTTCTCGCGCAAGCAGACGGTGCAGCGCGAGATCCTCGACCTGGGGGAGCTGATCAGCGAGTTCGAAGTGTTGCTGCGCCGGGTGCTGTACGAGGACGTCAAGCTCACCACCGATTACGGCCGCAACCTACCGCACGTGCGCGCCGACCGCGGGCAGCTAGAGACCGCGGTGATGAACCTGGCGGTCAACGCCCGGGACGCGGTGCGCGCCCATGGCGGCGGCAAGGTCAAGATCCGCACCGCGCGCCTCAGCCAGGAGCAGGCGCAGTCGATGGGCTACCCCAACGCCCTGGGGGACCAGGCGCTGATCGAGGTTTCCGACGACGGCCCCGGCATCCCGCCCGACGTCATGGCCAAGATCTTCGAGCCCTTCTTCACCACCAAGCCGGTGGGCGAGGGCACAGGCCTGGGGCTGGCTACCGTCTACGGCATCGTCAAGCAGTCGGACGGCTGGATCGCAGTGGACTCCAAGCCCGGCGAGGGCGCGGCCTTCCGCATCTTCCTGCCGGTCCACGTGCCGATTGCGACCGCCCAGCCCGAACCCGTCGCGCAGCCGAAGCGGCCCGTGGCCCGCGACCTCTCCGGAGCCGGGCGCATCCTGTTCGTGGAGGACGAGGATGCGGTGCGCGGCGTGGCGGCCAAGCTGCTGCGCGCCCGCGGCTACGAGGTGATCGAGGCGGCCAGCGGCGAGGAGGCCCTGGAGCTGGCCGAGACCCATGCCGGCGAGATCGACCTGATGATCTCCGATGTGGTGATGCCCGGCATGCAGGGCCCGGACCTGCTGAAGCAGGCCCGCGCCTATCTGGGCGCCGCGCCGGTGATGTTCATCTCTGGCTATGCCGAGAGCGAATTCTCCGACCTGCTGGAAGGCGAGACCAACGTCTCCTTCCTGCCCAAGCCGATCGACATCAAGACCCTGGCCGAGCGGGTGAAGCAGGAACTGCAGAAGGCGGCCTAGCGCTTGCCTTCGCGCGGCGGGGTCGCCAAACATCCGGCGAGTTCTCATCCGCCGAAACATCCCGGATGTCCGCCA
Organism: Pseudomonadota bacterium; assembly: GCA_018241625.1. GTDB lineage: Bacteria > Pseudomonadota > Alphaproteobacteria > Caulobacterales > Caulobacteraceae > Phenylobacterium. The sequence goes on from JAFEDM010000532.1 coordinate 27,409, forward strand.
TGATCGAACCAACTCCTGCCAAGCCCGGGTTCCCGGCCAGGGGCCTGCTGGGCCTGGCGATCGGCGCCGCCGCGTTGGGGGCGATCGCCTTCGGCGCCATTTCGATCGGCGCCTTGGCCATCGGCGCCGTTTCAGCCGGGCGCGTGCGGATCAAGAAGCTGGAGGTCGGCGACCTTGTCGTGCGCCGGCTGACGGTTGTGGAGGACTAAGCCCCGCTGGCCTGCGGCTTGCGCGCCACGAGCCGGATGCGCCATTCCTCGATGACGTTGTTGTTGGCGCGGACCAACTGGCTCAACTCCTCGTCCTTCAGATGACCGGCGGCGTGGCGGGACCTGTACGGCTCCGACAGCACCGCCGCGTAGCTCTCGGTCTTGAAGTCGACGCCGGTATAGAGCGCGAGTGGGGTGTTGGCCGCGCCGGTCCTGCGCCATTCCTCGTTCTGCTGCCGGTCGAACAGGCGCAGCACCCCGGGCGTGATCGCCCGCACATGGGTCGGGTCGTTGAGGAAGTTGTCGTGGCGCGGGTCCGGCACGTGGATCGTCACCAGGGCCCCGTCGGCGCAGATCCGGTAGAGCTCCTTCATGATCGCCAGGAACACCTTGGTCTCGCCGCCCATGTGCTCCAGCGCGTGGTTGAAGCGCACCTCCTCGGCGCAGCTGTCCGGCCAAGGCCAGGGCGTGGTCTCCAGGTCGAAGACCTCGTCCGGTTCGGATTCCGCGGAGGCGTCGACGTTCACATATCCGGGCTTTCGGTTCAGGCCGCTGCCCATGTTGAATTTCAGCACGCCGCCTGGGCTCCATAGGGCGCAAGATCGATGCCCGGGTAGCGCAGGGCCACATCGCTCAGGGTCTGGGCGTTCCAGTAGGGATCGCCCGGCGCGGGCCAGCCGAACAGGTCGCGTTGGCGGGGCGTCATCCTGACCATCGCCTCCTTCCAGCCCGGTTTCAGGGTGTGGTCGGCCCAGGCCATCTTGTTCTGCCAGCGCCAGCCGCGCTTCTTGAAGTCCACCGGCATGACGAAACGCGACCGGCCCGGCGCCTTGAAGTTCGAGCCGCGGTGGAAGACGTCGGTCTTGTAGATCAGGATCGTGCCGGCCGGCCCGGTCACCGCCACCTCGTCCGCGAAGAACTCGCCCATTTCCGTCTGGGTGACCCCAAGCGGGATGTGACGGGTCTTCTCCAACGGCACCGTCTTGGTGGGCCCATCCAGCTCGGTGACGTCGGACAGCAGGATGAAGCAGGTCATCTGCGGCATCAGCTGGTCGGCGCGCGGCACCACGATGGTGTGGTTCTCATAGTCGCGATGGTGGACCTGGTCGTAGTCGAAGGCGCCGGCGTACTTGCCCCACAGCTCGACCTTGTAGCACTCGATGTCGGTGGTCTGCAGGAACCGCTCGGCTGCGTCGATCAGGTCCGGATAGACCGCCACCCGGTTCAGGTCCCAGGACGGGTAGGGGAAGAAGCGCAGGCCCGCGAACTGACCCGTCGCATACTCCGGATAGGCGCCCGGATCGGCGAAATAGGCTTCCGGCCGGGGATAGACCTCCCAGAGCGCATCCTGGGCGGCGGCGAGCGTCGCCTTGTCCAGGAAGCCTTCGACCACGGTGAAGCCGCGGTCGAACACCTCGGCCAGGTTCTCGTCGGGAATCCGCATGCGCTCAGTGAACCGCCCGGCGAGGCCCGGCGCAACCGCCTCGCCGCAAGCTTCCCTTGCGTCCCGCATCAGGGCGCGCGAGCCTTGGGCCATTAAAACAAAAGCCATTTGGAGGACGGTGATGAGCGAACCCAGGATCAATCCCAATGGCCCGCTGAAGGGCCGCAATGCGCTGGTCACCGGGGCAAGCCGCGGCATCGGCGAAGCCATCGGCGCCCGACTGGCGATGGAAGGCGCCAACGTCGTGGTCTCGGCCCGCACCGCCGAGGAAGGCGAGAGCCGCCTGCCGGGCACGCTGCACGAGACGGTCGACCGCATCCGCCGGGCCGGCGGCCAGGCCACCTTCATCAAGGCCGACCTCGCCCAGGCCGCCGAGCGCGAGCGGCTGATCGAGGAGGCGGTGGCGGCCTACGGCCCGGTCGACATCCTGGTGAACAACGCGGCCATCACCTACTTCATGCCGGTCGTCGATTTCCCCGAGAAGCGCTTCAAGCTGATGATGGAGGTGCAGGTCTATGCGCCCTTCCACCTGAGCCAGCTCGTCCTGCCGTCCATGCGCGAGCGCAAGCAGGGCTGGATCGTCAACATCTCCTCCGGCGCCGGCATCCATCCGAAGATGCCTTACAATCGCCGCGGCGGCGGGACGGTCTACGGCATGTGCAAGGCGGCCCTGGAGCGCTTCACCACCGGCCTGGCGTCGGAGGTCTACGACGACAACATCGCGGTGAACGTGGTCTCGCCGGGCCTGGTCGACACGCCAGGCGTCGCGGTGCACGGCCTGATCAACGAACAGACCAAGGACCGGGTGCAGCCGATCAAATACATCGCCGAGGCGGTCTACCGGCTGGCGTCGGGCGACCCCAAGACGCTGACCGGCACGATCAACTACGCCGCGCCGTTCCTGGAGGCGCAGAAGGTCGAACCGGCTGAGTTGGTCTGAGTAGGGAGCGGTCGCGTCATGATCGAACACACCGTCGAGATCCCCACCAAGGATGGGGCCATGACAACCTTCATCGTCCACCCGGACCGGGACGGACCGCATCCGGTGGTGCTGTTCTTCATGGACGCGCCGGCGATCCGCGAGGAGCTGCGCGACATGGCCCGGCGCATCGCCTCGGCCGGCTACTACGTCATGCTGCCCAACCTGTACTATCGGCGCGGCGTGATGGAGCTGAAGGACCTGCCGCCGCTGCCGGAGGCCGAGGCGCGGGCGCGGATGTTCGACCTGATGGGCTCGATCACCATCCCGATGGTCATGGACGACGGCGATTGCCTGCTGAACTTCGCCGACAGCGACCCGGCCGCCAGCAAGGGCAAGATCGCCACCCTGGGCTACTGCATGAGCGGCCAGTACGCGATCAACTTCGCCGCCCGCTATCCGGACCGGGTGGCGGCGGCGGCCTCCATCTACGGCGTCCAGCTGGTCACCGACCGGCCCGACAGCCCGCACCTGGCGGCGCAGAAGACCGACGCCGAGCTCTATTTCGCCTGCGCCGAACACGACAGCTATGCGCCGATGGAGATGGTCCAGACCCTGGACCAGCTGGTGAAGTCGAAGAACCTCAACGCCGAGGTCGAGCTCTACGAGGGCGTCCACCACGGCTTCGCCTTCCCGCAGCGCGGCGCGGTCTATGACAAGCCCGCCGCCGAACGGCACTGGGCGCGGCTGTTCTCGCTCTGGAAGCGCCGGCTGGTCTAGCGCGGCCGCTGGGCCAACACGGGCGCGACCCAGTCCGGCTCCAACGACTTCCTCGGGTGCGAGGCCGTGACCATGCCCAGAAACGGCGGCGCGATCTCGTAGCCCAGCAGGGTCTGGGCCGTAGGCGACATCTCCCGCACCATCTCTCGCGGGACCGAGAGCCAGAAGTTCTCCTGCGGCCGCGCCCAGGGCTCGCAGTACTGGTTGGTGAAGGCGAGCCGCGGCTTGTCGGTGACATTGGCGCCGCCGCGGTGGATCAGAGTGCCGAAGAAGACCAGGGCCGCGCCGGCCGGGATCTCCATGGGCACGGCCATCTTCTCGATCTCGGCGAGGTCGTTGGGCCGGTCCGCGGCGCCCGGGTCGCCCCATCTGTGACTGCCGGGGACCACTTCAGTGGCCCCATTGGCCCGGGTGAAGGCGTCGATCGCGCCGATGACGCTGATCCCGATCGGCGGACGCGGCCGGGGCTGGCGATAGAAGCCGTCGTCGGTGTGCAGGCTCTGGGCCGTCTCCCCGGGGTTCAGCGAGATCGAGTGGCTGGCGGAGAGCAGGAAGTTGGGCTGCAGGAAGCGGCCGATCAGCGCCATCAGCCGCGGGTCCGTGGCGATCTCCTCGAACACCCGCCCGCGGGCGATCAGGGTGTAGATACGCTCGGTCTTGAACCCCTCGAAATCGTTGCGGCCGCGGTGGGTGTCCACGAAGGGCTGCAGGGCGCGGCGGTATTCGGCGAGCTGCTCAGCGTCCATGAATTCGGTGATGACGGTGTAGCCCTGCGCCGCCATCTCCGCGGCGTGGGCGTCAGGGTCGAAACGGCTGGCGTAAGCATCCATGTCGCGGCCTCCGAAAGGCTATTGTAACATCCGCGCCGAAGCTGTCCCGAAGGGTTCGACATGGTCCAACCACTGAACATCCGCCGCGTCGCCGGCGCCTTGGGCGCGGAGATCTCCGGCGTGGACCTGGCGCGAGAGCAGCCGGACGAGGTGATCGCCGCGATCCGCGCGGCCCTGGTGGAGCACCAGGTCATCTTCTTCCGCGACCAGGACCTCTCGCCAGCGCAGCAGGTCGCCTTCGGCCGCCGCTTCGGGCCGCTGAACATCCACCCCTATGTGGCTGGAATGGCGGGCCATCCAGAGGTGATGGAGCTGGTCAAGGAGCCGGGCGAGCGCGTCAACTTCGGCGGCGGCTGGCATTCCGACATGAGTTTCCTGGAGCGGCCGGCGATCGGCTCGGTCCTCTACGCGGTGGAGACGCCGGACTTCGGCGGCGACACCCTGTTCGCCAGCCAGGCCGCGGCCTTCGACGCCCTGTCGCCGGGATTGCAGCACACGCTGGAGGGGTTGAGGGCGGTCCATTCGGCCGCGCGCGAATACTCGTCCAAGGGCCACTCGGCGCAGAAGCGCCAGTCGATGTCGGTCGCGGAGGCCGACGGTCTGGTCGGCGAGTTCGTGCATCCGATGGTGCTGGTCCACCCGGAAAGCGGGCGCAAGGCGCTCTATGTGAACCCGGCCTTCACGATGCGGATCGAGGGCTGGAAGACCAGTGAATCCAAGGCGCTGCTCGACTACCTGTTCCAGCATTGCCGCTATGAGGGCTTCACCTGCCGGTTCAATTGGCGACCGGGTTCAGTGGCCTTCTGGGACAATCGCCAAGTCTGGCACTTCGCGCTCAACGACTATCACGGCCAGCGGCGTCACATGCGCCGGGTGACCGTCGATCCCTGGCCCGCGCCAGCGACGGCGCCGCGCGATCGGCGCGCCGCCCAGCCCGTCAGCTGAGGGAAAGCCAGGCCAGCACGCCGCCCGCCGCCGCAAAGCCGGTAGCGAAGCTCGCTTGCAGGAGATAGCCGCCGGTCGGCGCCTCCCAGTCCAGCATCTCGCCGGCGGCGAAGACACCGGGCCTCGCGCGCAGCATCAGATGCTCGTCCAGGCCTTCAAAGGCCAGGCCGCCGGCGGTGGAGATGGCGCGCTCGATCGGGCGCATGGCGGTAAGCGTCAGCGGCGCGCCCTTGATCGCCTTGGCGAGAGCCGTGGGGTCGTTCGGAAGATCCTTGCCGTGCGCCTCGCGCAGCAGGTTCACCTCCAGCGGCGAGAAGCCGGCCTTGCGCAGCCGGTTGGACAGCGACTGGCCGGCGGGCGTGGCGGCGATGCGTTGCGCAAGCTCGGTGTCGCGCTGGTTCGGGCGAAGGTCGATCCAGAGCCGGGCCGAGCCTTCGGCGGCGACCGCTTCGCGCAGAGCGGCGGACAGGGCGTAGACCGCGCCGCCCTCGAGGCCATGGCGGGTGATCATGGCCTCGCCGGGCACTCGGGCGCGGCCAAAGGTGAAGGCGGCGCCCTTCAGCGGCTGGCCGGCGAAGCGCTCGCGGAAGAGTTCGCTCCAGGTCACGTCGAAGCCGGCATTGGCGGCCTTCAGCGGCGTTGCGGGTGCGCCGGCCGCGCCGAGCCTCCCGACCCAGTCGCCCGTCGAGCCCAGCTTCGGCCAGCTCGCGCCGCCCAGCGCCAGGATCGTCGCGTCGGGCCGTTCCTCGGTTTCGCCGTCGGGCGTGCGGAAGCGGAGTGCGCCGTCGGCGGCCCAACCGGTCCACTCATGGCGGGTCCGGATCTCAACGCCGAGGCCTCCAAGGCGCTGCAACCAGGCGCGCAACAGCGGCGAGGCCTTCAGCGCCTTCGGGAAGACGCGGCCTGAACTGCCGACGAACGTGTCCTGGCCCAGGCCCTCGGCCCAGGCGATGAGCGCAGAGGGCGGGAAGGCTTCGATCAGCGGTCGCAGCCGGCCGGCTGCGGCGCCGTAGCGGCCGAGGAAGGCCTCCAGCGGTTCTGAATGCGTCAGATTCAGCCCGCCGCGCCCGGCCAGCAGGAATTTGCGGCCGACCGACGGCATGCGGTCGTAAACGGTGACCGCCACGCCTGCCGCCGCCAGGATTTCGGCCGCCATCAGGCCCGCGGGCCCGCCGCCGATGACGGCGACCTTGCGCATGTCAGATCCCGGCCGTGGCTAGCAGCGCCGCCAGGCCCACGGTCATGCCCTTCAGGCTCTCCGGCTTCGCCACGTCGATGAACTCGTCCAGGGAATGCGCCCGCCCGCCGCTGCCGCCCGAACCAATGGTCACCGCGGGGATGCCCAGGCTGATCGGGATGTTGCTGTCGGTCGACGAGGCGCCGAGTTCGGGCGTGTAGCCGGCGGCCTTGGAGGCGGCGACCATGGTGCGCACGATGGGCGAGTCCGGGCTCGTCGAGCCGGTGGGCCGCTCGCCGATCAGCTTGGGCGTCACCGTGATCTTGCCCACGCTGGTGCTGCGCGCCGCGTTCTCGTGCGCCTCGGCGTCCTTCAGGATCTGCAGGAACTTCGCGTCGAGCTTGGCCAGCTCCTCGGCGCTTTCCGAGCGCATGTCGACTTCCAGCGTCACATCGGCGGGGATCGAGTTCACCGAAACGCCGCCGTTGACGACGCTGGCCGCATAGGTGGTCTTGGGCTTGGCCGGCACCTTCACCTCGTAGAGCGCATCCACGGCATGGGCCATGGCGGCCATCGGGTTGACGATGCCGAAGGCGCCATAGCTGTGGCCGCCCGGCCCGTGGAAGCTGACGCGATAGCGGCGCGAGCCCACCGCCGCATAGGTGACGCCCGCCGGGTTCAGCCCGTCCATGGAGAAGAAGGCGCGGATGCGGTCCTTGTACTTTCCCTTGCCGAACAGATAGCGCATGCCGCGCAGGTCGCCCGGGCCTTCCTCGCCCACGTCGGCGACGAACAGGATGTCGCTCTTGGTCTGGACCTTCGCGGCGTTGAGCGCGCGGATGTAGGCCAGCATCACCGCCAGGCTGCGGGTGTCGTCGCCGACGCCCGGCGCATGCAGCACCGTCCCCTCGCGGCGGACCTTGGTGACGGTCCCTTCGGGGAAGACGGTGTCCTGGTGCGCGGCGAACACGACAACCTTTTCGCCGTCCGGGCCCGTCCCGCGGCGCAGGCCCATGACGTTGCCTTCCGGGTCCATCTCGACGTCGGTCAGGCCCTCCGCCTTCATCATCGCCAGGATCGCCTTGCCCTTCGCGGCCTCCTTGAACGGCGGCGCCGGGATTTCGGTCAGGGTGACGATGTCCTGGACCATCCGGTCGTGGGTCTTGTCGAGGTCGGCGACGGCCGCCTTGAAGCCCGGGCTGGCCACCACCTTCTGCACCGCCTGTTCGGGTGCGTCCGGCCTGCCGGCCTTCGGGGGCGCGGTGGCGGCCGAGGTGGCGAGCAGGGCGGCGAGAGCGCAGGCGGTGAGCACGCGGGGCATGACGACTCCGGACGAAACGGTCCCGCCGCCTTAACAGCCCGTGCGGCTGCGAACTAGGGGCACCCGGCCTTGGCCAGCAGGGCCGGGCGATCGCCGCTTAGGTCGCCGCGCTTCGGCTTCGGCAGGGCGGCGTGGCCCGTCATGCCGGTCCAGAGCGCGCGGTTGTAACGCGGCGTGTCCAGCCGGTCCTCCTCGGCGAAGTCGAGGC
>JAFEDM010000533.1 GCA_018241625.1 Pseudomonadota bacterium
ATGCTGATCCGCCAGACCGGGTCGGCGATCGCTCCCAGCTACTATGTCGTCTTCTGCGCGGCGGTGAGCCTGCTCGTGCTGTGCCTGCCCCTGAACTTCAATCGCGACGGCCAGCCGGGGGTGCAGCATGCCAAGGCCCAATAGCTTCGCCCACGCCGCCGCACGGCCCCTGGCCCTCGGCCTGGCGCTGGCCGGTCTCGCGGCGGCGACGCCTGCCATGGCGCAGGAGCGGACGGCGGCGCCGCGCCCGCGTCCCGCCGCCACTGCGGAGTCCTACGGCGCCCTGACCGCGCGGATGGAGCGCAAGGACGGGTTCTTCACCCTGTTCGTCGACAAGGCGGCCGGTCGGGTCTTCCTGCAGCTGCCGCCGGCCGACGCGGAGGGCGTTTCCGCCCGCTTCTTCTACCAGGCCAGCCTGGCCGGCGGCCTGGGCTCCACGCCGGTGGGGCTCGACCGGGCGGAGACCAGCCGCGCCGAGGTGATGGTGTTCCGCCGCATCGGCCCGAAGGTGATCTTGCAGGTCGAGAACTACGGGTTCCGCGCCGACGGCGGCAGCGCCGACGAAAAGGCGGCGGTGAAGAAGTCCTTCGCCGTCTCCAACATCTGGGCCGGCGACGTCGAGGCCGAAGCGCCCGGCGGCGGCGTGCTGGTCGAGATCACCAGCTTCCTGCTGCGCGACAACGTCGACATCGCCGGAGGCATGAAGCGCCGCAAGCAGGGGACCTATCGGGAAGCCCTGCCGCTGTCCTATGTCGATGTGGGCGAAGGCGGCGTGTTCCCGGACAACGTCGAGCTGGAGGCCGACCAGACCTTCGTCTCCGACGAGGCCGGCCCCGATGTCCGCGGCGTGGCGCCGGACGGCAAGTCGGTGACCTTCACCGTGCACCACTCCTTCGTGCGGCTGCCGGGGCCGGGCTTCACGCCGAGACCCTACGACCCCCGCGCGGGCGGCTCGGTGCAGGTGCTGTTCAACAACTACGCCGCGCCGCTCGACCAGCCGATCGCCTATCGCCTGGCGCGTCGTTTCCGTCTGGAGAAGGTCGATCCGACCCAGGCCCGTTCGCGGGTGAAGAAGCCGATCATCTTCTACCTCGACCGCGCCGCGCCGGAGCCTGTGCGGAGCGCCTTGCTGGAGGGCGCGCGCTGGTGGGCCCAGGCGTTCGACGCGGCCGGCTTCGTCGACGCCTTCAAGGTCGAACTGCTGCCCGAGGGCGTGAGCCCGATGGACACCCGCTACAACGTCATCAACTGGATCCACCGCCAGACGCGCGGCTGGTCCACCGGCCAGACCATCGTCGATCCGCGCACCGGCGAGATCGTCCGCGGCGTGGTCCAGTTGGGCTCGCTGCGCATCCGCCAGGACGAGCTGATCTTCCAGGGGCTGGTGGGCGCGGACAAGGTCGGCAAGGGTGGGCCGGACGATCCGGTGAAGCTGTCGCTGGCCCGCATCCGCCAGCTCGGCATGCATGAGACTGGCCACGCGCTGGGCTTCTCGCACAACTTCGCCGGCAGCACCTTCGGCGATCGCGCCTCGGCCATGGACTATCCCGCGCCGGTGATCCGCGTGAAGGGGCAGGGGCTCGACTTCAGCGACGTCTACAAGACCGGCGCCGGCGACTGGGACCGGTTCACCGTCAAGTGGCTCTATTCCGAGTTCCCCAAAGGCGTGGACGGCGCCAAGGCGCTCGACGTCATGGCCAAGGCCGCCGAGGACAAGGGGATGCGGTTCATCGCCGACGACGAGCATCCGTTCAGCACCCAATGGGACAATGGGACCGATCCCGTGGCGGGGCTGGAGAACGTCATGGCGGTGCGGCGCTTCGCCCTGGACCGCTTCGGCCTGGGCAATATCCCCAAGGGCGCCCCGATGGCCGACCTGCGCCGGGCCCTCGTGCCGATCTATCTGTTCCACCGCTACGCCATCGACGCAGCGACGAAGCAGGTGGGCGGTGTCGACTACGCCTACGCCGTGCGGGGCGATGGTCACGAGGCGGCGAAGGTGATCCCGGCGGCCGACCAGCGGCGCGCCCTGACTGCGGTGCTCAAGACGCTGGATCCCGCCGAACTGGACCTCACCGACGCCCAGATCGCCTGGCTGTCCGACGGCCAGGCGGCCACCGCCGACAAGCAGTTCGACATCGAGGTGTTCCCCAGCCAGGGCGGGCCGGTGTTCGACCTGCCGGGCGCGGCGACCATCGCCGCCGACCTGGCGATGTCCGCCCTGCTCAAGCCCGAACGCCTGAACCGGGTGGTGGAGCAGAAGCGCCGCGATCCGGGTCAGCTGGGCGTCGGCGAGCTGGTCGATCAGCTGTTCGCCGCCGTCGCGCCGGGCGCGCCGCACGGCGAGGGCCGCTTCGCCGAGATCCGCCGCCGCGAGCGGGTCCGACTGGTGGGCGACATCGTCGACGCCCTGGGCAGCAAGAGCCTGTCGCCCACGGCGGCGGGTGAACTGCGAGCCGGGCTGAAACGCTTCGGCGAGCAACTGGCCAAGGCCCAGGGCGACGCCGCGGAGACGGCGCAGGCGAGCTACCTCTCTGCGATCCTGATCAGCCAGGAGCCCGGGCGATTGAACAGCCTGGCGACCGGGCGCGCCACCGCGCTGAAGCCGCCGCCCGGCGCGCCGATCGAGGCCTGCTGGCTTTGCGAGACCATCGAGACATTCTGAACGGGGGCATGGAGTGATCATGAAGATCGGATCGGGACGGGCGTTGTCGGCCTTGGCCTTGGGGGCCATCGGGTTGGGAGCCTTGGGCTTCGCGGCCGGCCCGCGGGCCGCCGAGAGCGCCGATGCGCCCATCGCCATCGTGGGTGCGACGGTTTTCGACGCCACAGGCGCCGCGCCGCATCCGGCGACCGTGGTCATCGCCCATGGTCGCATCGCCGACGTGGGCCCCGACGGCGAGGCGCTGCTGCCCGGCTTCTTTGACGTGCACACCCACTGGACGCCGGGCGGCCAGCCGGCCACCACGCCGCAGATCGCCAACGCCTACATCGCGTCAGGGGTCACCACGACCAACGACTTCAACGCCGCGCCGGAGTCCTGGGCGCCGCGGCGGGCGTGGATCGCCAGCCTGGCGTCGCCGCACGTGAACATGACCGCGCGGATGGGCGTGCCCGGCGGCCATGGCGCCGACTGGGCCGACGCCCACACCATCAAGCAGTTCTCCACGCCGGAGTCGGCGCGCGCTGCGATGCGTGAGGTGCTGGCCTACCAGCCGGACATGGTCAAAGGCTTCCACGATGGCTGGCGCTACGGCTCCGGCGCGGACAACAACACCATGGACCTCGTCACCCTCTCGGCGCTCGCCGACGAGGCGCACAAGGCGCACCTGAAGGTCCTGACCCACACGGTCACCGTGGCCAGGGGCAAGGAGGCCTCGCGCGCCAAGGTCGACGTGGTCGCCCACAGCCTGCAGGACGCCGAGATCGACCAGCAGACCGTGGACCTCTTCAAGGCGAACGGCACGGCCTACGCGCCCACATTGGCGGTCTACGAGCCGGTGAAGCCGGGACAGCCGCCGCGCACCGACGACACCGGCCTGGCGCAGAGCAAGGCCCGCTTCGAACACGCCCTGCACAATCTGAAGCGGTTGCACGACGCCGGGGTGCTGGTGGCGCTGGGCACCGACGCGGGGATGCCGGGCACGCCGCACGGCGTCTCGTCCCTGCACGAGATGGAGCTGATGACGCAGGCCGGCCTGACGCCGACTGAGGCCCTGATGGCCGGCACCGCCAACAGCGCCCGGGCGCTGGGCCTCGATGGCGACCGCGGCACGATCGAGAAGGGCAAGCGGGCCGATCTGGTGCTGATCAAGGGCGCGCCCTGGAGCAACATCGCCGATGTGCGCAAGACCGACCGCACCTTCGTGGACGGAAAGCTGGTCTATGGCCCGGGCGCCGTGGTTCCGGTCGGCAACGCGGCGAGCTCTCTGGCGCCTGTGAAGGTCGCCGCGAAGATCGACGACTTCGAGCGCGCCGACGGCCGCACAGACCTCGACACCCTGCAGACCGACGATCCGGACGGCGGCTCCGACCGCAGCGTCGAGGTCACGACGGTCATCGACCGCGGCCCCGGCGACCATGCTCTCAGCGTCGCGGCGCGGATGTCGCACAAGGCCAACCCGAGCGCCGGCGTGATCCTGCCGCTGACCCGCGGCTCCATCCAGCCGGCGGACCTGCGCGCCTATCACGGCGTGCGGTTCGAGATCCGCGGTGGGGCCGGGACCTATAGCCTGGCGATGAACAGCCTGACGGGCCGCTGGAGCGCGCCGGTGGCGGCGGGATCGACCTGGCGGAAGGTCGAGGTGCCGTTCAGCGAGCTGAAATGGGCGGCCCGGCGCGGCGGCGAGCCGGCCTCCTGGCGCGGCGACGACCTGGTGGAGGTCGAGTTGATCGGCAGCGCGCCCGCCGGCCAGCCCCTGTGGTGGCAGATCGACAACGTCGAGTTCTACTGAGGGGCTTTGGCGGCGGCCTAGACCCGCGCCGACGGCTTCTGGATCGGCTTGCCCACCTTGCCGCGGAGCTTGCCGACCTCGGAGGGGCCGACAGCCGGGGCGACGTTGCCCCAGCTGTTGCGGACGTAGGTGGCGACCGCGGCCACCTCGTCGTCGGTCAGCTTCCAGCCGAAGCTCGGCATCGCGAAAGGCGTCGGCCTGGCGTTGGTGGCCACGGTCTGGGTCCCGGACAGGATGAAGCGGATCACGGTCGTGGGATCGGTCGACTGGGTGACGCCGGCGCCCGGCAGCGGCGGGAAGAGGCCGGGCTGAGCCTTGCCGTCCACGGCATGGCAGGTGGCGCATTCATCGACGTAGATCGCTTCGCCGCGGGCCATCAGCTTGGGGTCGGGTTTCAGGCTGGTGTTGACGGGCCCGGCGTGGCTCGGCCGGCCGCGGAGGTCGTCGCCGATGGCGGCGAGGTCGGCGTCGTTCATCAGCGAGGTGGAATAGCGCACCACGTCGGCCATCGAGGCCGATGCGTTGGCCCGGGCATTGCGGCCGGTCTTTAGATATTCGGCGATCTCGGCCGAAGACCATGACCCCAGGCCGCGGCGGACGTCGGAATTGATCGCCGGCGCCGCCCAGTTGTCGAGCTGGCCGCCCTCCAAGGCGTGGTCGTTCTTGTCGCCGCCCAGGAAGGTCTTCGGCGTGTGGCAGGCCCCGCAATGGCCGAGGCCCTCGACGATATGCCGGCCAGGGCTGGGTCCCGTCGACGGATGGTCGTCGACCTTGAAGTAGAGCGCGTTCCAGAAGCCCACCATGAAGCGCAGGTTCAGCGGGAAGGGCAGCTTGTTGGCCGGCGGCCGATAGCTCACCGGCGCGATGGTGCGGAAATAGGCGTAGAGCGCGTCGGACTCGGCGCGGGTGATGTGGGTGAAGTAGGGGTAGGGGAAGGCCGGATAGAGCTTGGCCCCGTCGCGGCGCACGCCCTTGTGCATGGCGTTCCAGAAGTCGTCGGCCGTCCAGGCGCCGATGCCGGTCTCGCGATCCTGGGTGAGGTTGGCGCTGTAGATGGTCCCGAACGGGGTCCGCAGCGGCAGACCGCCGGCATAGGGCGTTCCGCCCGGCCGGTCGTGGCATCCCTCGCAGTCGCCGACGACGGCCAGGTAGCGGCCCTGGGCCACCTGCGGGTCTTCCGGCGTCGCCGGCGCGGTCTGCAGCGCACCTGGGGTCACCGTCGCGCCGGGCGGCGGCTGCGCCCCGCTGGGCAGGGGCCGGGCGACCAGGATCGCCGCCAGCCCGACGAGGCCGACGAGAGGCAGGGCGCGGCGCGCCGGGCTCATGCCTGGACCATCGGCTGGTGCGGCGCCTTCAGGTATTGGCGCTTGATCGCGTCGGCGGCGTGGTAGGCGAGCGCGGCCACCGTGCCGGTCGGGTTGTAGCCGGGGTTCTGCGGGAAGGCTGTGGCGCCCAGGACGAACAGGTTCGGCACGTCCCAGCTCTGCAGGTACTTGTTGGTGAAGCTGTCGCGCGGATTGTCGCCCATGATGGCGCCGCCGGTGTTGTGGGTGGTCTGGTAGGGGACCACGTCCCAAGAGCCCTTGCGGTAGTTGGTCTTGATCTCACGCCCGCCCATCGCCTTGCCGTATTCGGCGGCGCGGTCGGTCAGGTAGTCCGACATCCTGTGCTCGTTGTCGGTGTAGTCGAACGTCATCCGCAGCAGAGGTCGTCCGTAGACGTCCTTGTAGGTCGGATCGAGGTCCAGGTAGTTGCCGCGATGCGCCATCACCGCGCCGTGGGTCGCGATGGTCGTGGTCTTCAAATAGTCGCGGGCGATCGCCTTCTTCCACGCCAGGCCCCAGGTGGGCACGCCGTCCGGCGTCGCATGCGTCTCGATCGGTCGCGCGCCGGTCTGCAGGATGCCGACGTAGCCGCCGCCGATGAAGCCCAGGCCGGCGTGGTCGAAGTTATCGCCGTTGAAGTCGTTGGTGATCATCCCCAGCGCGCCGGCGCCCACGAAGGGGTTCAGGATCTTGTCGTTGAAGAAGACATTCACCGAGGAGGTGATCTGGTAGGCGTAGTTCTTGCCGACGATCCCTTCGCCGGTGTTGGGGTCGTAAGGCTTGCCGATCCCCGACAGCAGCAGCAGGCGCACGTTGTGCAGGATGTAGGCTGAGAGGAAGACCATCTCGGCCGGCTGCTCGACCTCCTGGCCCTTCTCGTCGAGGTAGGTGACCCCGGTGGCGGTCTTGCCGTCAGCCGACATGTTGATCTTCAGCACCTCGCAGTTGGTGCGCAGGGTGAAGCTCTTCTTGCGCATCAGCACCGGCAGGATGGTCGTCTGGGCGCTGGCCTTGGAGTAGTCTCCGCAGGCGTACTTCTCGCAGAAGCCGCAGTAGGTGCAGGGCCCCAGCGTGACGCCAAGCGGGTTGGTGTAGGCGCGGCTGGCGTTGGCGGCCGGATGCGGGAAGGGATGGCGGCCCAGGCTCGTCGCCGCCTGCCCGAAGAGGGTCAGCGCATAGGGCATCTCCAGCGGCGGGTTCGGATACTCCCGCGACCGGGGCCCCTCGAAGGGATCGCCGCCGGCCTGGATCGCGCCCTTCAGGTTGCCCGCCTTGCCGGAGACGCCGCAGAGGTACTCGAACTTGTCGTACCAGGGCTCCAGGTCGTCGTAGCTGACGCCGAAGTCCTGGATGGTCATGTCGTCGGGGACAGCCGCCTTGCCGTAGCGCTGCAGGTTGTGGCTCCGGGCCTTCAGGTCGCTGGGCAGGAAGCGCCAGACCTGGCCGTTCCAGTGCACGCCGGCGCCGCCGACGCCCGAGCCCAGCAGGAACGAGCCCAGCTGGCGCATGGGCAGCGCGGTCTGGCCCGCGTTGTTGCGAATGGTCAGGGTGTCGTGGTTCAGCCGCTGGAAGAGCTCGTGACGCCAGTAGTAGCGCAGCTCGTCCTGGGCGTAGGCGGGTGAGAAGTCGGTGGGCGTGTCGCGCCAATCGCCGCGCTCGATGGCCAGCACGTTCAGGCCGGCGTCGGTCAGCTCCTGGGCCATGATCGCCCCGGTCCAGCCGAAGCCGATCATCACCGCGTCGACGGGGGGATTGCGGATCGCCATGGGTCAGCCTTTCGCCGTCCAGGCGGGCCGGCCGCCGATGCCCACCGGCGGCAGGGGATAGGGCTTGTTGTAAGCCAGCACATAGGGCCGCTGGTCGTACCGGGCGCCGGAGAAGCCGATCATCTTCCAGGCGGCCAGGTTGCGGTTGCCGCCATAGATCGGGTCGGAGAAGTAGCCCTCCATGACGTTCTGCAGCAGCAGTTTGAAGTAGGCCTTGCCATCGACGTCTGAGCCCAGATCGACCTTGCCGCCGGAGAGATCCTTCAGGAACGCGTCCTGGTCGGCCTCAGCGCGCTTGTGGAACGGCGCGCCGCCGCCCTGGCCCAGGTGATCGCCGATGGCCTTGATCGCCGCGCGGTGGAAGCCGGCGGGCGGCCACTTGGCTTGATAGCCCTGGGTGTCGGTCCCCTTGCCGAACGGGCCACGCATATAGAGCCGCGTCCCCTTGCCGTAGTCGCCGGCCAGCTGGCGATCGAGGAACAGCGGCACGCCGGCCTCCAGCGCGCTGGGTCCCGTCGGATCGGCGGGGATCATCCGCAAGGCGGCGGCCTCGACGAAAGCCGCCTCGTCCGATGTGAAGAATTGATAGTTGGCCTTGAGGTCGACGGCGGTGGGATAGCTCGAGGTGTTGGGCGACCAGAAGACCCCGTCGCCCCGGAACTGGGCCGCGGCCCCGGTGAGCGGGACGGCGAAGGCCAGCGCGCCAGCACCCAGCAGGGTCCGCCGATCGACGGGGAATGGGGACATGCAGCGCTCTCCGGCCGCCTGCGTAATGCGCAGCTTCACCGGCCGTTCCCTCGTGAGGCGAGGTTTTCCGGTTTCGGGCAATCCGGCCGCTCGTCCGCCGGCGACCATCACGGTTGAACCAGCCAGCAGACCGGTCGTTAGCCTCCCAGAATTTAAGGAGGTCCGTCATGCCCCAAGGCGACAAGAGCAGCTACACAGACAAGCAGAAGCGCAAGGCCGAACATATCGAGGAAGGCTATGAGCACCGCGGCGTCAGCCATGGGGAAGCCGAGCGACGGGCCTGGGCGACGGTGAACAAGGAGGACGGCGGCGGCAAGAAGTCCGGCTCCGGCCGCGGCCACAAGGAAAGCCATGCTTCCTCCCGCAAGGGTGGTCACAAGGGCGGTGCGAGCCCGTCGCACGCCAGCCGTTCAGCCGCCGCCAAGAAGGGCTGGGAAACCCGCCGGCGGGAAGCCCACCACTAGCCGACGGGCCTGCCGGGCCTAGGAGGCGGCGACCTGCTTGCGCCGACGGGCCGGCGGGCGCTTGGCGGGTTCGTCCAGGAGGGCGCGGATACGGGCGGCGAGCACGCGGGGCTCGTAGGGCTTGTCGAGGATCGCGTGCGCCGCGCGCTCCTGGAACACGCGATGGCCGACGAAGCCCGAGGTCAGCAGCACCTTCAGCGCGGGGTTCTCGCGCCGGGCGGTCTCGCTGAGCGTGATGCCGTTGACGCCACCCGGCATCACGACGTCGGAAAACAGCAACTCGATCCCGGAGTCGCGGCGAAGGATGGACAGCGCCTCCTCGGCGGCGGTCGCGCTGACCACCGCGTAGCCCAGGCCTTCGAGCAGATCGACGCCAAAGCGCAGCACCGAGGGGTCGTCCTCGACGATCAGGATCTTCTCCGATCCGCCGACCATGGCGTCCGGGGCTTCGGCCACGACGGTCGGGCGCGCCGGGGCGACGGAAGCGGGAAGGTACAGCTCCACGCACGCGCCCTTGCCGGGTTCGCTCTCGATCCGCACCTGGCCCTCGGATTGGCGGACGAAGCCATAGACCTGGGACAGGCCCAGCCCAGAGCCGCGGCCGATCTCCTTGGTGGTGAAGAAGGGTTCGAACACCCGGTCGCGCACCGCCGCGGACATGCCGACGCCGGTGTCCCTGACCGCCACGCGCACCGAGCCCGCGGGCAGGTCGCCGGGGCCGGCGGTGGCCGTGACGCCGGCGGATAGCGTGAGCGTCCCGCCTTCCGGCATGGCGTCGCGGGCGTTGACCGACAGGTTCAGCAGCGCCGCTTCGAGCTGGGAGACGTCGACATTGGCCCACAGCGGCGCCTCCTGCAGGTCGAGCTCGACCACCACGGCCTCGCCCACGGCCTGGCGCAGCAGGGGCGCGAAGCGGCGGATCAGGTCGCCGACGTCGGCGGTGACCGGCGTCAGGTTCTGGCGGCGCGAGAAGGCCAGCAGCTGCTTGGTGAGGTCGCGGCCGCGTTCGGCGGCCAGGCGGATGGCGTCGATCCGCTGCGCCCGGCGCGCATCGTCCTCGGCCCGGCGGCCCATGATTTCGATGTTGCCCAGCACGACGGTGAGCAGGTTGTTGAAGTCGTGGGCGACACCGCCGGTGAGCTGGCCCACCGCCTCCATCTTCTGGGCCTGGGCGAGCTGCTCCTCCAGGGCGTGGCGGTCGGTGGCGTCCATGATCACGCCCAGGATCTGGCGCTCACCGTCGCGTTCGCCTTCGCGGGCTTCCGGGCCCAGCACCCCCTGGTCGCTGAGCCAGCGGTAGCTGCCGTCGGCGCACTTCCAGCGGAACTCGCAGGCGTAGGCGCCGGTGGCGCCGGCGGCCGAGACGGTTTCCACCACCCGGGCCAGGTCGTCGGGATGGATGCGAGAGGCGCCGAAGCCGGGCTCGGCCACGAACCGCTCGGCCGGGAAGCCGGTGATGGCCTCGACATTGTCGCTGACGAAGATCGGGGCGAAAGGCGGCTCGGCCATGCGGGTGTGGAAGACGATCGGCAGGGATTTCAGGATCGCTTCCTGGTGCGCCTCCGCGCGGCGCAGAGCCTTCTCGGCCTCGGCCTTGGAGGCCTGGATCTTGGCGTTCTCCTCCAGCAGCCACTGGCGGTGGGCGGCCAGGCGCCGCGCCTCCTCCGTCCGGCGGAAGATGTCGACGAAGACCGCGACCTTGGCCCGCAGGATGAAGGGATCCACCGGCTTGAACACCATGTCCACGGCGCCGGCCGAGTAGGCTTTGAAGATATGCGCCTCGTCCCGGAAGATCGCCGTCAGGAAGACAATCGGCGTGCGTGCGGTCTTCTTGCGCCCGCGGATCAGGGCGGCGGTCTCGAACCCGTCCATGCCCGGCATGTGCAGGTCGAGCAGGATCACCGCATATTCCTCGGTGAGCAGCCGGCGCAACGCGTCCTCGCCCGAGGAGACCACGACCACCTCGCAGTCGAGCCCCTCCAGCGCCTGGACGGCGGCGAAGCCGTTGCGCTCGTCGTCGTCGACCACCAGGACCTTGGGACGGCTGAGACGCAAGGGATCCGGCGGCTCGGCGAGAGCCGTGACGATCTCGGTCGGGCGGTCCGGGCCCATGCTCATCCGACCTCGCTCATCCGCCCCGTTCAGATCGCCGCCGGAACCGGCGCCACCGGCTCGGCGGCCAGGCGCGTGGCGTCCGACTTCTGGACCGAGACCCGCAGCACCGAGACCAGGTGGTCGATATCGACGGGCTTGGAGACATAGTCAGACGCGCCGGCCTGAATGCACTTCTGCCGGTCGCCCTTCATGGCCTTGGCGGTCACCGCGATCACCGGCAGTTCGGTCAGCGCCGGCCGCGACCGGATTTCGCGGATCGTTTCGTAGCCGTCCATGCCGGGCATCATGATGTCGACGAGCACCACATCGACGCTCGGATCGGCGTCCAGCAGGTCGAGGCCGGCGCGGCCGTTCTCCGCATAGGCGAGGTCGACGCCGTACTCCTCAAGCGCGCTCGCCAGGGAGAAGATGTTGCGGATGTCGTCGTCGATCACCACCACCTTGCGGCCCCGCAGGATCGCGTCTTCGCTCCGGCTGCGGCCAAGGGTGGTCTTCACCGGGTCCGACAGCGCCTCCACCGGCTGGTGCAGCACTTGGCTGGTCTGTTCGATCAACTGATCGAGCGTCCGGGCCAGGCGCACTAGGCCCGCGAAGACGCCCAGGCGAAGGCGCCGATCCTCCTCGGCTGAGAGGTCGGCCGGCGCGAAGACCACCACGGCCGAACGCTGACCGCGCTGTTTCAGGGCGTCGATCAGCTCGGCGGCAGGCACGGCGTCGGCTTCCACCACCAGGGCCGCGGGTCGTTCCGCGGCCGGGCGGGCCAGCACCTGCGGCAGATCGGCGGAGAGTTCGATCTCGCCGAAGCCTTCGCGAAGCGCCTCTGCGGCGGGGCCTTCCGCGCCCACCAGCACCACGCCGCGATCGGTCGAGGCGACGAAGGTCTTCACCTCGCGCAAGGTGGATTCCACCACCTCGCGGTCCACCGGCTTGTGGGTGAAGCCGAAGGCGCCCATGGCCAGGCCCAGGCCCTTCTGGTCGTCGGCCGACAGTACGTGCACCGGGATGTGCCGCGTTTCAGGCGTGCGCTTCAGCATGTCCAGCAGGGCCAGGCCGTCCATGTCGGGCAGGCCGATGTCGAGCATGATGGCGTCGGGGGAGAAGCGCCGCGCCAGCGCCGCAGCCGCGCCGCCTTCGCCCGTCACCACGCCCATGAAGCCGCTGTCGCGGACCAGGGACAGCAGGATCGAGGCGAAGCGCGGGTCATCCTCCACGATCAGGATGGTCGAGTCACCGGGCTTGATGTTGTCGCGGTCGTCGGCCACCGGCTCGGGCGTATCGTCGGAGAAGCTCGACGGCATCACCAGGCGCGGCGTCGCCGCCAGGGTGCGGGCGCTGATCGGCGCCTGCGCCTGGGGGCTGAAGTTCAGCGGCAGGAAGAGGGTGAAGGTCGAGCCTTCGCCCGGCCGGCTCTCGACCTTCAGCTCGCCGCCCAGCAGGCGGGTGATCTCGCGGCTGATCGAGAGGCCTAGGCCCGTGCCGCCGTAGCGGCGGCTGATCGAGCCGTCGGCCTGTTGGAAGCTTTCGAAGATGATCCGCTGCTTGTCCTCGGGGATACCGATGCCGGTGTCGCTGACCGAGAAGGCCAGCACCTGGCCGGCGGTGTTCAGGTGGTCGTTGGCCGGGTTCCAGCCGCCCTGAGCGCGCGCCACCGACAGCTTCACATAGCCCTTCTCGGTGAACTTGAAGGCGTTGGAGAGCAGGTTCTTGATGATCTGCGCCAGCCGCTTGTCGTCGGTCAGCATGGACCGCGGCAGGTTCGGATCGAATTCCATCAGGAAGTCGAGCCGCTTGTCGGCGGCCACCTGGCTGAAGGTGCGGTCGGTCTGGTCGCGCAGGCCCGCGAACGACATCTCGCTGATGTCCAGGGTGACGGTGCCGGACTCGACCTTGGTCAGGTCCAGGATGTCGTTGATCAGGTTCAGCAGATCGGCGCCGGCGGAGTGGATGTTGCGGGCGAACTCCACCTGCTTGTCGGTCAGGTTGCCCTGGCCGTTGTCGCTGAGCAGCTTGGACAGGATCAGCAGCGAGTTGAGCGGCGTGCGCAGCTCGTGGCTCATGTTGGCCAGGAACTCCGACTTGTACTTCGAAGTCAGCGCCAGCTGCTCGGCCTTGTCTTCCAGGGCCAGCTTGGCCTGCTCGACCTCGCGGTTCTTGGCCTCGACCTGGGTGTTCTTGTCGGAGAGCAGCCGGGCCTTGTCCTCCAGCTCGGCGTTGGTGTTCTGCAGCTCGTCCTGCTTGGTGCGCAGCAGCTCTTCGGATTGGCGCAGCGACGCCGCCTGTTGCTCCAGCCGGTCGTTGGTCTTGGTCAGCTCTTCCTGCTGCGCCTGCAGCTCGGAGGTCAGCAGCTGCGACTGCTTCAGAAGGCCCTCGGTGCGCATGTTGGCCGCGATGGTCGACAGCACGATGCCGATGGATTCCATCAGCTGGTCGAGGAAGGCCTGCTGGGTTTCGTTGAACTCGCCGAAGGTGGCGAGCTCGATCACCGCCTTCACGTCGCCTTCGAACAGGGCGGGCAGCACGATGATGTTGTGGGCCGGCGCCTCGCCCAGGCCGGACGAGATCTGCACATAGTCCGCCGGCACATTGGTCAGCAGGATGCGCGATTTCTCATAGGCACACTGGCCGATCAGCCCCTCGCGCAGCTTGAAAGAACTGGCCAGGTGCTTGCGGTTGTTGAAGGCGTAGGTGGCCGCGAGGTTCAGCACCTCGACCCCGTCGGCGTCCACATCGGCGACGTAGAACAGGGCGTGCTGGGCGTTGATCAGCGGCGCCAGCTCCGACAGCACCATGTTGGACACCGTCGACAGGTCGCGTTCGCCCTGCAGCATGCGGGTGAACCGGGCGAGGTTGGTCTTCAGCCAGTCCTGCTCGGTGTTCTTCAGCGTCTGATCCCGGAGGTTCCGGATCATCTCGTTGATGTTGTTCTTCAGCTCCTCCACCTCGCCGGAGGCTTCCACGGTGATCGACCGCGTCAGGTCGCCCTGGGTTACGGCGGTGGACACCTCGGCGATGGCGCGCACCTGGGTGGTCAGGTTGGCGGCCAGTTCGTTCACGTTGTCGGTCAGGTCGCGCCACAGGCCGGCCGCGCCGGGCACCCGGGCCTGGCCGCCCAGCTTGCCCTCGATCCCCACCTCGCGGGCCACGTTGGTCACCTGGTCGGCGAAGGTGGCCAGGGTCTCGATCATGCCGTTGATGGTGTCGGCGAGGCTGGCGATCTCGCCCTTGGCGTCCAGGGTGAGCTTGCGCTTCAGATCGCCCATGGCCACCGCGGTCACCACGTCCGCGATGTTCCGCACCTGACCGGTCAGGTTGCCGGCCATCATGTTCACGTTGTCGGTGAGGTCCTTCCAGGTCCCGGCCACGCCGGGCACCTGCGCCTGACCGCCCAGCTTGCCCTCGGTGCCCACCTCGCGGGCCACGCGGGTCACTTCGGAGGAGAAGGCGTTCAGCTGGTCAACCATGATGTTGATGGTGTTCTTCAGTTCGGAGATCTCGCCCTTCACATCGACGGTGATCTTCTTGCTGAGGTCGCCGCGCGCCACGGCGGTGGTCACGTCGGCGATGTTGCGGACCTGGCCGGTCAGGTTGCCGGCCATCAGGTTCACGTTGTCGGTCAGCTCCTTCCAGGTGCCGCCGACGCCCTTCACCTGCGCCTGGCCGCCCAGCTTGCCTTCGGTGCCCACCTCGCGGGCCACGCGGGTCACTTCGGAGGAGAAGGCGTTCAGCTGGTCCACCATGGTGTTGATGGTGTTCTTCAGCTCAAGGATCTCGCCCTTCACGTCCACGGTGATCTTCTTGGAGAGGTCGCCGTTGGCCACGGCGGTGGTCACCTCGGCGATGTTCCGCACCTGACCCGTCAGGTTGGCGGCCATGAAGTTCACGTTGTCGGTGAGGTCCTTCCAGGCGCCGGTGACGCCTTTCACCTGGGCCTGGCCGCCCAGCTTGCCC
>JAFEDM010000534.1 GCA_018241625.1 Pseudomonadota bacterium
CCCCTACGTCGACAAGGCGACCGTGGACGCCCTGGCAAAGGCCAAGGCGACGGCCTTCGCGATGGAGTTCGTGCCCAGGATCACGCGGGCCCAGGTGATGGACGTGCTGTCGTCCCAGGCCAACCTCGCCGGCTACCGCGCGGTGATCGAGGGGGCCGAGGCCTACGGCAAGGCCATGCCGATGATGATGACCGCCGCCGGCACCGTCGCCGCGGCCAAGGTGTTCATCATGGGCGTCGGCGTCGCCGGCCTGCAGGCCATCGCCACGGCGCGGCGCCTTGGCGCGGTGGTGACCGCGACCGACGTGCGCCCGGCCACCAAGGAGCAGGTGGAGAGCCTGGGCGCCAAGTTCCTCGCCGTCGAGGACGAGGAGTTCAAGAACGCCCAGACCGCCGGCGGCTACGCCAAGGAGATGAGCGCCGAGTACCAGGCCAAGCAGGCTGAGCTGGTCTCCAGCCATATCGCCAAACAGGACATGGTGATCACCACCGCCCTGATCCCCGGCCGCCCGGCGCCCAAGCTGGTCAGCGCCGCCCAGGTGGCGTCCATGAAGCCGGGCTCGGTGCTCGTGGACCTGGCCATCGAGCAGGGCGGCAACGTCGAGGGCGCGAAGCTGGGCGAGGTGGTCGTCACCCAGAACGGCGCCAAGATCCTGGGCGTGCCCAACCTGCCGGGCCGCATCGCCGCCGACGCGTCTGCGCTCTATGCCCGCAACCTGTTCGCCTTCGCCGGCCTCTTCCTCGACAAGGAGGGCAAGTTCGCCCCCGACTATGAGGACGAGATCCTGAAGGCCGCGCTCGTCACCCAAGGCGGCGCCATCGTCCATCCGAATTTGAAGGGGTGACCTGATGGGGGCCGTCGATCCCACCGTCTTCCGCCTGGCGATCTTCGTCCTGGCGATCTTCGTGGGCTACTATGTGGTCTGGAGCGTGACGCCCGCGCTGCACACGCCGCTGATGGCGGTGACCAACGCCATTTCGTCGGTGATCATCGTGGGCGCCCTGCTGGCCGCCGCCGCCCATGGCGCGGACAACCAGCTCACCCCCAACGTCATGATCTCCAAGGGCGCGGGCGCGGTCGCCGCGGCCTTCGCCAGCGTCAACATCTTCGGCGGCTTCCTCGTCGTGAGACGGATGCTGGCCATGTACAAGAAGAAGGCGCCGGCGCCGAAGAAGGACGCCGCGGCATGAACGCCAACCTCGCGGCCATCCTCTACCTCGCCTCAGGCGTCCTCTTCATCCTGGCCCTGCGCGGCCTGAGCTCGCCGACCACCAGCCAGGCGGGCAACCGCAACGGCATGATCGGCATGGCCATCGCCGTCGGCACGGTGCTGGCGACGCTGTGGACGCAAGGCTCGCTCGACGGCCTGACCCTGGCGCTGATCGTCGGCGGTGTCGCCATCGGCGGCGGGATCGGGGCGGTGATCGCCCGGCGCGTGGCCATGACGGCCATGCCGCAGCTGGTCGCCGCCTTCCACAGCCTGGTCGGCATGGCCGCCTGCCTGGTGGCCGTGGCCGCGATCCACACGCCCGCCGCCTACGGCATCGCCGAGCCCGACGGCTCCGGCGTGGTGATGCATTCGCTGATCGAGCTGGCCGTGGGCCTGGCGATCGGCGCCGTCACCTTCACCGGCTCGGTGATCGCCTTCGCCAAGCTGAACGGCAACATGAGCGGCGCGCCGATCCTGCTGCCGGCGCGGCACCTGCTGAACCTGGCGCTGGGCGTCGGCATCGTGGCGCTAATCGTGCTGCTGGTGATGAGCCACGGCACGGCGCTCTGGGCCTTCTGGGCGATCTTCGCCGCCAGCCTGATCGTCGGCGTCACCCTGATCATCCCGATCGGCGGGGCCGACATGCCGGTCGTGGTCTCGATGCTGAACAGCTATTCCGGCTGGGCGGCGGCGGCGCTGGGCTTCACGCTCGAGAACACGACGCTGATCATCACCGGGGCCCTGGTCGGCTCGTCCGGCGCGATCCTCAGCTACATCATGTGCAAGGCGATGAACCGCAGCTTCATCTCCGTGATCCTGGGCGGCTTCGGCGCCGCGGACGCGGCGGCAGGCGGCGGCGGCCAGGTGGAGTCGCGGCCCGTGAAGCAGGGCAGCGCCGAGGACGCCGCCTTCATCATGAAGAACGCCTCGAAGGTGATCATCGTCCCCGGCTACGGCATGGCGGTCAGCCAGGCCCAGCACGCGCTGCGCGAAATGGCCGACAAGCTGAAGCACGAAGGCGTGGAGGTGAAGTACGCCATCCACCCGGTGGCCGGCCGCATGCCGGGCCACATGAACGTGCTGCTGGCCGAGGCCAACGTCCCCTACGACGAGGTGTTCGAGCTGGAGGACATCAACGCCGAGTTCCCGGCCGCCGACGTGGCCTTCGTGATCGGCGCCAACGACGTCACCAACCCCGCCGCCAAGACCGATCCGCAGAGCCCGATCTTCGGCATGCCGATCCTGGACGTGGAGAAGGCGCGCACGGTGCTGTTCGTGAAACGCGGCATGAGCTCCGGCTACGCCGGCGTGGAGAACGAGCTGTTCTTCCGCGACAACACCATGATGCTGTTCGGCGACGCCAAGAAGATGGTCGAGAGCATCCTGAAGGGCCTGGACTGAACGGAGCCGCAAGAGCCCTCCTCCTCGACGGAGGAGGGTTGGGTGGTGGTGTGGTTACGCCAGTCGAGTCGCTGAGGCTGATGGGCATCGATGCCGACCGATGACCACCTTAACCTAATTGCGCTAACCACCATCCCCGGCCCTTCCTCCGTCGAGGAGGAAGGGAGTTCTGCGTCTTCCACCTGTCGTCTTTGCACGCTTTATTGCGGGTTCGCGGCGCCGCTGACCTACCGGCGCCACGTCGGCCATCCTAGATGGTCCAGCATCCCCAAAAGCGGAGACGCCCCATGAAGTACAACCAGCTCGGCCGCACGGGCCTGTTCGTGTCGGAAATCTGCCTGGGGACCATGACCTTCGGCGGCTCCGAGAGCGCCGGCATGTGGAAGGCCATCGGCGCCCTGCAGCAGGGCGAGGTGGACGGCATCGTCGGCCGCGCCCTGGAAGCCGGGGTCAATTTCTTCGACACCGCCGACGTCTATTCCTTCGGCGAGTCCGAACGGCTGCTGGGCCAGGCGTTCAAGAACCTGGGGACCGCGCGCAAGGACGTGGTGATCGCCACCAAGGTCTACGGCGAAATGGGGCCGAAGCCGAACGACCGGGGCGCCAGCCGCGGCCACATCATGGACTCGGTCCGCACCAGCCTGGAGCGGCTGCAGACCGACCACATCGACCTCTACCAGATCCACGGCAACGACGCCGTCACGCCGATCGACGAGACCCTGCGCGCCCTCGACGACCTCGTGAGCCAGGGGCTGGTCCGCTACATCGGCGTCTCCAACTGGTCCGCCTGGAAGATCGCCAAGGCGCTGGGGCTTTCGGAGGCCAAGGGCTACGCCCGCTTCGAGACCCTGCAGGCCTACTATTCCATCGCCGGGCGCGACCTGGAGCGCGAGCTGGTGCCGATGATCAGCGAGGAGAAGCTGGGCCTGATGGTCTGGTCGCCGCTGGCCGGCGGCCTGCTCTCGGGCAAGTTCGGCCCGGGCTCGAACAATCCGGAGGGCGCGCGGCGCACCAACTTCGACTTCCCGCCGGTGGACAAGGACCGCGCCTGGAAGTGCGTGGAGGTGATGCGCGAGGTGGGCGAGGCCCACGGGGTCTCGGTGGCGCGCGTGGCCCTGGCCTACATCCTCCAGAAGGCCTTCACCATGAGCATCATCATCGGCGCCAAGACCATCGAACAGCTCGACGACAACCTGGCCGCCGCGGAGCTGACGCTCTCCGACGACGAGATGAAGCGGCTGGACGAGGTCAGCGAGCTGCCCAGCGAATATCCGGGCTGGATGTTCGCCCGCCAGGGCGGCGCGCGCCGGCCCAAGCCCTTCGTCAAGGCCTAGGCGAGGTCGGGATCCCGATGTCCGTCGCCCTCGCCCAGACCTCGCAGAAGCCGCCGCGCGGCGAGCGGGTGGACATCGGCGGACGGCGGCTGCGCGTGGTGCGCGCCGGCGTCTCCGGCGGCCGGCCGACCATCGTGCTGGAGCACGGCGCCTTCGGCTGCGCCACCGACTGGACGGTGGTGCAGGAGCGGCTGGCCGCCAAGGGCCTGGCCAGCATCGCCTACGATCGCGCGGGCCTCGGCTACTCCGATCCGGGGCCGAAGCCCAGGGACGGGCGCGCCATCGTCAGCGACCAGGCGGCCCTGCTGCGGGCGCTGGACGAGACGGGGCCCTTCGTGGTGGTCGGCCACTCCATGGGCGGGCTGATGGTGCGGCTGTTCGCGCTCACCCATCCGGAGCAGGTGCTGGGGGTCGTGCTGGTGGACGCGGTGACGCCGGACGTGGTCACCCATCCGGTCGGCGGGCCGGGAGTCGACGCCTTCAGCCGCATCCTGGGCTGGACCAGCGAGGGCGCGAAGCTCGGCATGATGCGGCCCGTGGCGGCGGTGGCCGGCGACCGCATCGGCCTGCCGCCGGAAGCCTCGGCCGAGAAGCGCCGCATCTATGGCTCGGCCAGCCACGCGCTCTGGGCCGCCGAGGAGGTCAGCCACTGGCGCGCGACCTCGGACCAGGCCCGCGCCGGCGACTTCGCCCCGGCCCTGCCGGTGGCGGTGATCACCGCCGGCGCCCACACGGTGACGGCGCTGAAGGAGATCCAGTCGGCGCCGGCGATCGCCTCGCTCAACGGCTACATCGAGCATGTGCCGCGCGCGGGCCACGCCAACCTGCTCGGCCGCCGCTTCGCCGACCCCATCGTGCGCGGCGTGGAGCACGTGCTGGCGACGGCGCACCGCTAGGCGGGTTCGCGCTCCACCACGCCGCAAGCCGCCAGCAGGCGGTCATGGGCGAGCGGCCGGGCGCCGGCGATGTCCGGCAGGGTCGAGCGGCCGGCGGCCCGGACCTGCAGATCGTGTTCGGCGGTCATTTCGAACCGGCCGTCCCAGACGCCGGTTTCGCCCGCCTTCAGATGCAAGGGCTGGAGCCCGCCCCGCGCGGCCTCGCCGGGCTCGCGCCGGAACCGGACCGCTTCGCTGCCCGCCTCGATCCGCGCGCCGGCCAGGGTGGCGACGAAGACCTCATCCGCAGCCAGCCGCGCGGCCAGCCGCGCCGCGCTGTCCCGCGACGGCGGACGGGTCGTTCCCGCCGCGCTCAGGCAGGCGGCGGCGACGAAGCGGGCCAGGGCGGCGGGCTGCGCCGCGGCGAGGTCGGCGCGGCGGCTGGTCAGGACGCCCTCGGCGTCTGGGCGGCAGGCCGACGCCAGGCCTCGGACGTCCGGCGGCGGGTGAAGGACCTCCACGCCGGACGAGGCCTGCGCCTGGCGCGCCCGCGGCCGGGCGTAGCGGAGGTCGTCGTTGGCGGGGTCGTCGATCCAGGTCTCGCCGCCGGCCGACAGCCAGGCGCGGATGTCCGCTCGGCTCAGGCCCAGCATCGGCCGCAGCAGGAAGACGCCCCGGCCTTCCGGCCAGGCGGGCGAGGGCGCCCATTCGCGGGGGTCCGGCGTGGTCGAGCCGGCGGCCCGCATCCGCGCGGCTTCTTCCACGTCGGAGGCCGTGTGGCCCATGAGGATGACCCGCGCGCCGGCGCAGCGCGCGGCGTCCGCCAGCAGGGCGTGGCGCGCGGCGCGGGCGGCGGCGGGCAGGCCGGTCGCCGGCTTCTCGCCGGTCCAGGTCAGGGCCTGGAAATCCGCGTGGAGCCTGGCGGCGATGG
This sequence comes from Pseudomonadota bacterium, assembly GCA_018241625.1. Taxonomy (GTDB): domain Bacteria; phylum Pseudomonadota; class Alphaproteobacteria; order Caulobacterales; family Caulobacteraceae; genus Phenylobacterium. The sequence continues at coordinate 5,752 of JAFEDM010000534.1, forward strand.
CCGCGCAGGTCCGGGTCCAGGCGACGCTTTCCGGGCGCAGGCCATGGTCGACGGTGAGGACCAGCAGTCGGCGCCCGGCGTCCTTCGCCCAGCGTGCGGCGGTCAGAGCCAGCGCCAGGGAGTCGCCGCCGCCGGACAAGGCGACGGCCAGCGGGCGCGGGCTGTCGCGTCGCAGGCGGCGGTCGAGGACGGCGCCGACCGTAGCCGCCAGGTCGGAGGAAGCGTCGGGCGCGTAAGCGCCTAGCCGCACTTCGCCTGCAGCTTGATGTTCGCCGCCCGGTCCTTGATCGCCGGCGCAGCCTTGGGATAGCGGCGCGGCAGTTCGGCGAGGGCCTGGCAGGCGTCGGGCGCCTTCTTGAGCTGAACGAGCGCGCGGGCGAGCTCGACGACGGCGTCGGGCGCCCAGGCGGTCTGCGGCCAGCCGCGGATCGACCCGATGTAGGCGCCAGCCGCCTTCACATAGTCGCCGCGCACCGACAGCGTCTTGCCCCACCAGTAGCGCGCTTCCGGCGATTTCGGCGTGTCCGGATAGGTGGTGACGAAGGCGCTGAACGCCTGTTCGGCCGAGTCGTAGTCGCCGCTCAGCATCAGTTGCCGGGCCTTGGCGAAGTCGGCGTTGGCGGCCGCCGCGGCGGCCTTGGGATCGGCCGGCGGCGGCGGCGCGGCGGCTTGCGGCGGCGGGGCCGCGGCCTGCGCCGCCTGGGCGGCCTCGGCCATCTTCTGCTCGTCGGCGGTCAGCCGGTCGTTCAGCGACTTGACCTGGGCGCGCAGGGCGGCGTTGTCGCGCTTGGCCTGGTCCAGGTCGTGGGTCGTGACGTCGAGCGAGCCGTTCAGCCGCTTCAGCGTCGTCTCGAGGTCGTTCAGCCGGTTGGAGAGGTCGTCCAGGCGCGAGCCGGTGTCTGCCGGCTCGACCACCACCGGCACGCCGGTCTTCTGGCCCTTGAAGACGATGTCGCGCAGCTCGCGCACCACCTTCTCCATGCGGTCGAGCCGCTTGGCGTCGCGGGCGTCGAGCGGATCGTCCATCGGCGTCTGGGCGGTGGCCATGGTCACCGCAAAGGCGCTGGCGACGGCGGCGATGGCCGCCGCCGTCCCAAGCCGTCGAAGGGGCTTGCCCGTCATTGCATCCGGGCGCCGCTGACGATGGCGGTGTGGCCGTTGCGGTTGTGGGCTTCGGCTTCCTCGCCCGTGCCGGTGTCGATCGGGCGTTCCTTGCCGTAGGACACCGTGGTGATGCGGCTGGCCGCGACCCCGTGGGCCACCAGGTATTCGCGCACCGCGTTGGCGCGCCGGGCGCCGAGCGCCAGGTTGTACTCCTGGGTGCCGCGTTCGTCGGCGTTGCCTTCGATGCGCACCTGCACGGCCGGATAGCGCTTCAGCCAGGTCGCCTGGGCGTCCAGCAGCGGGGCGGCGTCGGCGCGGATGTTGTACATGTCGTAGTCGAAGTAGACGCGGTCGCCGACGTTGACGACGAAGTCCTTCTCCGAGCCCGGCAGGGCGGCCTCGGCCACCGGGGCCGGCCCCGGCGCGGTGGACGGGCGCGACGGCGGCGGGGCGCCCGGCGCCTGCGGGGCCACGGCGGTCGGATAGGCCGGCTTCGGATGATGCGCGCAAGCGGCCAGCGACAGGGCGGCGGCGGCCGCGAGCGTCAGTCGCAGGGCGCTTCCGGTATGGCGGGGGGTGATCATCAGAAGCGTCTCCTTCGATGGGGCGGGATTAGCACAGGTTAGATTCGTACGTCGGACTCGGGCGCGCAAGTGAAACGCCCAAGCGTGGCTTTCGTTGAGGGACTTCAGTTCAGCAGCGGCGACCAGGCGGCGTCGGAGGCCGCGCCGGGATAGGGAATCGGTTGCAGGGTGCGGCCGGTGACGTCGACGCTCCACAGCTTGTGCTGGCCGCCCGGCGCCTCGCGGGTGAAGACCAGCACCCGGCCGTTCGGCGCCCAGGCGGGGCTCTCGTCCAGATAGCTGGTGGTCAGGATCCGCTCGTCGGTGCCGTCGGGCCGCACCACGCCGATGGAGAACTGGCCGCCGGTCTGTTTGGTGAAGGCGATGAACTCGCCGGTCGGGCTCCAGACCGGGGTGTTGTAGCGGCCCTGGCCGAAGCTGATCCGGTGCGGGTTCGAGCCGTCGGCGCCCATGATGTAGAGCTGCGGCGAGCCCGAGCGGTCGGAGTTGAAGACGATCTGCCGGCCGTCGGGCGAATAGGACGGCGAGGTGTCGATCGAGGGGTCGGCGGTCAGCCGCGTGGTGGCGTGGTTGCGCAGGTCCATCACATAGACGTCGCTGTTGCCGGCGCGCTCCACCGAGAAGGCGACCTTCGAGCCGTCCGGCGAGAAGCGCGGGGCGAACACCATGCCCGGGAACTCGCCCAGGCTTTCGCGGCGGCCGGTGTCGAGGTTCAGCAGGTAGATCTTCGACCCGTCGGGCCGCAGCTCCATATAGGTGATCTGCTGGCTGTTGGACGAGAAGCGCGGCGTCATGATCGTGGCCGAGCCGTCGGTCAGGTAGCTGGGGTTGGCGCCGTCCTGGTCCATGATCGCCAGGGTCTTGCTGCGGCTGCCGCGCCCGCCCTTCTCGGCGACGAAGACGATGCGGGTGTCGAAGTAGCCCTTCTCGCCGGTCAGCTGCTCATAGATGTAGTCGGCGATCTGGTGGGCCACCCGCCGCCAGTTCTCCGGGGTCGAGGACAGCTCCTTGCCGAGCAGCTGCTTCTCGGCGAACACGTCCCAGAGGCGGAAGGCGGCCTTCAGCTGGGCGTCCACGGTGGCGACGCTGCCGTTCACCAGGGCCTGGGCGTTGATCTGCTGCCAGGCCGGAAAGCGCGGCTGGATGGAGATGGTCAGGTCGCGTTCGACGAAGCTCGCCGGGTCCAGTGGCCGGAACAGGCCCGAGCGCTGCAGGTCGGCGGCGATGACGCCGGCGATGTCCGGGCCGCGCGGGCCGGCGAAGGCCGGGATGGCGATCGGCAGCGGCTGGACGTCGGCGCGGTTGACGTTGACCTCGATGTCGGCGCGGGCCGCGGCCGGCGCCAGCCAGACGGCGGCGGGCAGGGCGGTCATGCCGGCCAGCAGGGTGCGTTTGGAGAGGTTTCGACCAGCGATGGGCGTCATCGAGAGCAGGCCTCTTGGGCGTTGAAGTTGACCGTGATTCTTTGGCCGTAGAATTCGCGGGGCAGGTTGCGGAAGGGCGCGGCGGCGTAGACCGCGCTGACCGCCCGGTCCTGGGCGGCGCGCGACACCGGCGTCACGGCGCCGACGATCTGGGCCGTGGCGTTGCCGACCACCTGGCCGCCTTCGCCGATGGTGAAGACCACCTTCAGCTTCACGTCGCGGCCGCCTTCCACGTCGCAGTTTGGGTTCCAGCGCCGTTGCAGCTCGTCGCTCAGGCCACGGATGGCGGCGGCGGACTGCGCCGCGCCCAGGGTCGGGTGCGGGGTCGGCGAGGCCTGGGTCTGGGCGGGCCCGCGCGTCGGCGCCGAGGCCTTGGCCGTGGACTTCGACAGGCTGGAGATGCTGGCCGACAGCGCGTCGAGGTCCAGGCTCTTCTGCGGCTTGGCCTGGGGCTGCGGCGGCGTGGGCTTGGGCGGCGGGGCCGGGATCGGCTTCGGCTCGACCTTCGGCGTGGGCTTGGGCGTCGGAACCGGCGGAACCGGCTTGGGCGGCGGCGGGACGGGCTTCGGCGGCGCGGGGGTGGGCTTGGGCGCGGGGGCCGGCGGCGGCGGGGTCGGCGGCGCCTGGGGCTCCGGCTCCGGGGCCTGGGCCTGCTGTTCGACGGGGGCCTGCTCGGCGGGCTTCGGCTCGGCCGGGGCGCGGCTGACGATGGTCACCGGCACCACCTCGCCGACCTTCAGGTTGCGGGTGAAGCTCCAGGAGATCATCAGCAGGACGGCGACGGTCACGTGCAGCAGCACGGAGCCGATCATCGCGGGCTGGAGCTCCCGGCGGGTCACTGGGCGTCAGCCCCCGTCGGCTTCTGGGCGTCAGACGGCTGACCGCCGGACGATGGGCCGCCTGTGTCGGTGATCAGGTTGATCGAGGTGAAGCCGGAGGTCGACAGCGACGCCATCACCTGGGCCACGATGGCGTAGGGCGCCTTGCCGTCGGCGCGCACGAAGATCGGCTTGCCGGTGTTGGGCCCGGCCATCTCCTTCAGGCGCGGCGAGAGCGAGCCGAACGGGACCTCGTCCTCCTTCACGAAGATCTGGCCGTCGGCGCGGATGGTGACGGTCAGCGGCTCGGTCTGGTCCTGCAGGGAGCCGGCCTCGGTCTTCGGCAGCTCCACGGGCACGCCCGCCGTCAGCAGGGGCGCGGAGATCATGAAGACGATCAGCAGCACCAGCATCACGTCGACCAGGGGCGTGACGTTGATCTCCGACAGCGCGCCGCGCCGGCCGCGGCGGCCGCGCCGGCGACCCCGGCCGCTGGCTGCGAAGGCGTCGTTGGCTGACAGCGCCATGGTTCAGACCCGCTCCGCCAGCCGCCGCTGGATGGCGGTCGAAAGGTCGTCGGCGAAGCCCTCCAGCCTTGCCGCGAACTTGCCGGCGTCGGTCGAGAACTTGTTGAAGGCGATATAGGCCGGGATGGCGGCGATCAGGCCGATGGCGGTGGCGAACAGGGCCTCGGCGATGTGCGGGGCCACAACCGCCAGCGAGGTGTTCTTCTGCACGCCGATGGCCTGGAAGGCGTTCATGATGCCCCAGACCGTGCCGAACAGGCCGATGAAGGGCGAGGCGGTGGCGACGATGGCCAGCGAGCCCAGGCCGTCCTCCACCTTGCCGGTCTCACGCGCGATGGCGGCGTCCAGCACCCGGTCGATCCGCTGGATCAGGAAGGCCGCCTGGCCGTCGGAGTTCAGGCCCTTGGCGCGGGCGTCGCGCCATTCCTTCAGCGCCTGTTGCAGCATGCGGGGCAGGACGTGGGCCGGGCGCTCGCCGGCGGCGTTGGCGATCTCCTCCAGGCTCTTGCCGGAGGCGACTTCGTCCTCGAAGGCGTTGGCCTGTTTCGACAGGCGCGAGAGGCGGAAGGTCTTGTCGATGATCACTGTCCAGGACCAGAGCGAGGCGCAGGCCAGGCCCAGCATGACCAGCTTCACGACCCAGTCGGCCCGCATGAAAAGGACGAAGAAGTTGAGGCTGTCCGGCGAGGCGGCGGCGACAGAATCCATGCGAGGCCAGAAGCTCCCCAAGTGGCGATTGGTTGCGGCGCGAATCAAACGCGGAAACGAACGGGTCGTGACCCGATGCAGTGGCGATCTTAAGGCGGAGTTGCAAAGCTGGAGACGAACAGTGGGGCCAGCGCCTCGGCCAGGCCCGGCGGCGGCTTGCGCGCCCGGCCCTTCAGGTCGATGCAGGCGGCCTCGACCCGCGCCTGCGCGATCAGGTCGTCGCCGCGGGTGATGCGCTGGGAGATGAACAGGCGCGGGCCGCGCACGCTGTCGTAGGTGGTGCGCACCAGCAGGGCGTCGTCGATCCGCGCGGCGCGCTTGAACTCGATCTCCAGCCTGGTGACCGTGAAGGCGGCGGGGTCCTCGCGCTCCAGCAGGGCGGCGTGGGCGACGCCCGCCACCCGCAGGAAATCCGATCGGCCGCGCTCGAAATAGCGGGCGTAGTTGGCGTGGTAGACGACGCCGGTGAAGTCGGTGTCCTCGTAGTAGACCCGCACCGGCAGGCGATGCTCGCGGCCGACGATGTGGCCGGCGGACGGGATGTCGCGGGGGTCTGGAGCCTCACTCATCGAACAGGTCGCCGGGCTTGGGCTGGTCGACCCCTTTCGGCGCGGCCAGGCCCAGGTGGCTGTAGGCCTTGGCGCAGGCCATCCGGCCGCGCGGGGTGCGCTGGATGAAGCCCTGCTGCAGCAGGAAGGGCTCGATCACGTCCTCGACGGCGTCGCGCGCCTCGGCGATGGCGTAGGCGAGGGTCTCCACGCCCGCAGGGCCGCCGGCGTAGTTCTCGATCAGGGCGCGCAGGTATTTGCGGTCCAGGGCGTCCAGGCCGTGCTCGTCGACGTCCAGGCGGGCGAGCGCCGAGGCGGCGGCCTTGCGGTCGATGGTTTCGGCCCCGTCGGCGGCGGCGAAGTCGCGGACCCGGCGCAGCAGGCGGCCGGCGACGCGCGGGGTGCCCCGGGCGCGGGCGGCGATCTCCGCGGCGCCGTCGGGGGACAGCGGCGCGCCCATCTTGGCGGCGGCGCCCAGCAGCACCTTCTGCAGCTCGGCGGTGGTGTAGAACTCCAGGCGGATCGGGATGCCGAACCGGTCGCGCAGCGGCGTCGCCAGCAGGCCCGCCCGCGTAGTCGCCGCCACGAGGGTAAAGGGCGCGAGGTCGATGCGGATCGAGCGCGCCGAGGGGCCCTCGCCGATCACCAGGTCAAGGACGTGGTCCTCCATGGCCGGATAGAGGATCTCCTCCACATTGGCGGCCAGGCGGTGGATCTCGTCGATGAACAGGACGTCGTTCGGCTCGAGGTTGGTGAGGATGGCGGCGAGGTCGCCGGCCTTGGCCAGCACCGGCCCGGAGGTGGCGCGGAAGTTCACGCCGAGCTCGCGGGCGACGATCTGGGCCAGGGTGGTCTTGCCGAGGCCGGGCGGGCCGAACAGCAGGACGTGGTCGAGCGCCTCGCCGCGGCTGCGGGCGCCTTCGATGAACACCCGCAGGTTCCCCTTGGCCTGCTCCTGGCCGACGAACTCGGCGAGGGTCTGGGGGCGAAGGGCCTTGTCGACGGGTTCGAGCGGGGCCGGTTCGCCGGAGACGAGGCGGGTCACCGTCCCAGCTCCTGCAGGGCGGCCTTGATCAGGGCGGGCGCCTCGGCCGCGTCGCCCAGGCGCAGGGCGGCCTGCTCGACCACGCGGCGCGCGGCGGGTTCGGCGACGCCCAGGCCCATGAGGGCGGCGACCGCCTCGCCGGTGGCGCTGGGCCTGGCGGGTTCGGCGCCCCGCAGGGCGGTGGCGTGGAAGGCGGCGACCGGCCCGTCGGTGATCGGCTTGTCCTTCAGCTCGGTGACGATGCGCTGGGCGAGCTTGGGCCCGACGCCGTTGGCGCGCGACACCGCCGACTGATCGCCGCGCGCCACGGCGCCCGCGAGCTCGGCCGGCGGCAGCACGTCAAGCACCGCCAGGGCCGCCTTGGGGCCGACGCCCTGGATGGTCTTCAGCGCCAGGAAGGCGCGGCGTTCGTCGCGGCCCAGGAAGCCGTAGAGCGTCATGCCGGCCTGCTCGGTCCACTGGGTCTCGACGTGGATCACCGCGGCCTCGCCGATGGCCGGCAGGTGGCCGAGCGTCCGCGATCCGCAGCGCACGACGTAGCCCACGCCGCCCACGTCGATCAGCGCGTCTTCCTCGCCCACCTCGGCGACCAGACCGGAGAGGCGGCCGATCAAGGGCGACGTCCCGGGCGGGGAGCGGGCCCTGGGTCCCCGGCTCGGCCTACGCGGCTCCGCCGCTCCGTTGGCCGGGGATGACGGGTTTTATTGTGAATCACGTTCAGCATCTGTTCCGAGCATGCCGTAAACCACGCCGCTTCGCTTGATCAATCGTGAAGAGGGACCGGAACGCTTCGCGAATGGCGCCGTGAACAAGCCGGGACCAAAGGGGTCGCAAAGCCCATCTGGTTAACCAGCTTCCGAAACCACGCCGCGCCTCAGGCGGCGTAGCTGCGGGCCCGGCGCGCGTGGGCGTGGGCGATGGCCACGGCCAGGGCGTCGGCGGCGTCGGCGGTGGTCTCGCCCGCGGTCGGCAGCAGGCGGCGGATCATGAAGCCCACCTGGGCCTTGTCGGCGCCGCCGGTCCCGACCACCGCCTTCTTGACCACGGTCGCGGCATATTCGGCGACCGGCAGGCCGGCGCGCGCGGGCGCGATCAGGCAGCAGGCGCGCGCGTGGCCGAGCTTCAGCGCGCTGCGGGCGTTCTCGTTGACGAAGGTCTCCTCCACGGCCGCCTCGTCCGGCGCGTGGGCGAGGATCACCGCCTCGATGGCCGTGTAGAGGGTCGAGAGCCGCTCGGCGAAGGGCAGGCTGTCCTTCGGCGCGATCACCCCATGCGCGACGTGGACCAGCCGCGCGCCGTCCACGACCACCACGCCCCAGCCGGTGCGGCGCAGGCCGGGGTCGAGGCCCAGGATACGGATCGGTCGAATCGCGTTCATCGTCTGTTCCAGAATGGCTCAGGCAGATGTGCGCGGGAAGGGTTGACGAAAGATGACCTCGCGACGCGCGGTCCTAATCCGATCTTAGGCATTTGCGGTTGAGATGGGCACGCCCGGGGAGACCCTCCCGAAAACCTCCGCGGGCGAAAGGACCGCACATGTCCACCCGAAGCAGCGTCCGCCGCGTGGTCAACGACCACTTCGAGCCCGACGAACTGACCGACCCCAAGGCCCAGCGGGCCCTGCGCGGCTATCTGGAGAGCATCGACTACACGGCCTATGCGGCGAACCGCCGGGTGATGGGCGCGGCCCTGGCCGGCGTGGACGCCAAGCGCTTCGAGCAGGTGGCGCTGGCCACCTCCCAGGCCCGCGCGCTGTGGGTCGCCAAGGGGATCGCCGCCGCCGACCCGGGCCGCCCGCTCTCGGCCCAGCAGGTGGAGGAGCTCGCCAACCTGCGCGCCGCCTTCGAGGAACTGGCCGAACTCTACGAAGCCATGCGCCGCATGGTCGAGCGCGGCTACATGGAGTTCCGCGAGGCGTAGGACTTGTCGCTCCACGCCGGGTTCCGGTCGCGGGACCCAGCTCGTGGCCAGACACAGTGAGTTACTGTAGCCCGCTCGAACAGGGGTCGGATGCAACCCGGAGCTGGCTAGGGGGTGACGGCGACGTGCAAGCAAGGGTCGTGATCGTCGAGGATGATCCGCGGATCGGCGCGCATGTCGGCCAGGGTGTGCAGGCGCACGACGGCCTGTCGCTGCTGGGGACGGCGGGGTCGCTGGCCGAGGCGCGCGCGCTGCTCGACCAAGACGCGGATCTGTTCATCCTCGACCTCGGGCTTCCCGACGGCAACGGGATCGATCTGATCGCGGAGATTCGCGCCAAGCGCGGTCCGGAGCCGAAAATCCTGGTGCTGTCCGTTCTGGGCGATCAGACGACGGTGTTGGCGGCGGTGCTGGCCGGCGCGGACGGCTATCTGTTGAAAGATCTCGACAGCCTCGACATCGGCCAGCAGGCCGCCGCCGCGCTCTCCGGCGGAGCGCCGCTCTCCCCCAGCATCGCCGCCTATGTGTTGCGCTACCTGCGCGGCCAGCAGGAACAGCCGAAGCCCGCCCGCGAGGATCCCGACCTGTCGCCGCGGGAGTACGAGTTGCTCCAATTGCTGGCGCGCGGCCAGAGCAACCGCCAGGCCGCGGAGGCGCTGTCGCTTTCGCCGCACACGGTCGGCGATCACGTGAAGTCGATCTACCGCAAGCTCGGCGTGAGTTCCCGAGGCGAGGCGATGGTGCGCGCCTTTCGGAGCGGCTTGCTAAGCCCATGAGTGTGGCGCTCCGACCGTGGGGATGGCGGCGCGCGTTCGTTGTCGTGTTGGGCGCGCAACTCCTGTTCTGGAGCTTCTACGCCCTGATCATATTGAGCTTTCACCCCGCCGTGGCGTGGGGTGGATACCGTTTGCCCGTGGGGCGCCCTGGGCTGGCGTCCACGAACATTCCGACGGGGGCCTGGGCCGCCGGCCTTTCAGGTCCGGCCGTGCTGCATATCCCCGGCTGGCAGCCCGCCATCCTCTCTCCGGCGCACACGACGCTGCTCTCGCCGTCCGAGCGGCGCGCGGCGCAAGGTTCATGGTCGCTCACTTGCGTGCGCGCGCCCTGCGGGGCGACGGACGCGGTCTATGCCGGCCCATACGACCGCATCAGCCAGGCGGCCGGCTGGGAGCGTTTCCAACGCTTCGACCTGGTCTGGGTCGCCATCGCCGTCGAGGGGCTGCTGGGCCTGGCTCTGCTCGTGCTGCTGCCCCTGAGCCGCTTCTCCCGTCTCCAGACCATCACCGGCCTGTTCATGATCCTGGTGAGCGCGGATGCCTGGCTGACCGCCTTCGGCGCGGATGCGCTGCCCTACGCCTGGTTCCCGCTGCTCCGCTATGGCGTGGAATATCTCATGCTGGCGGCGGTGGCGCTGACCGTGAACGCCTTCTCCGGTTGGCGGCCTCGAGCGGCGAGGGTTGCGCTGACCTGCTTCGCCATCGGCTTTGCTGTCTTGACCGCCGCCATGCTGGTGCGTGGCGATGTCGCCCCCGTCATCCCATGGCTCGACGCCACGGCGCTTGGCCTACTGTCCGCCTATGCGATCGCCGCCCTGCTGCGGATGAGCCGCACCGCGCCCGGTCCGGCGATCCGGGTGATGGCGATCCTCTTCGTCGGCATCACCTCGACCGCCTGGGACCTCCTGATCCATCCGGCGCCGTCCGGGCCCATGTTGCAGGCGTCGGTGCTGACGCCGACCTTGACCACCTTCCTCGTCCTGTTTGAGCTTGCGCTCCAGGGCCGTCAGCTCAGCCGTGAAGCCGACGAAGCGCGCACCGATCTGGAACGGCAGGTCCTGGAGCAGGATGCGAGCCTGCTACGCTCGTCCACCCTGCTGCGACATCAGGAGCGGCGGATCGCGATCGATGCGGAGCGACAGCGTCTGCTGCGGGATATGCACGACGGGGTGGGTGGTATCCTGACGCACCTGTTGCTCGACACCCGCGAGGGGCGCCTGAGCCAAGCAGAGATCGGAGAGGCGCTGCAATCGGCGGTCGACGATCTGCGGAACCTGGCGAGCGCGATCGACGCCGCCGACGAGCCGATCGACGAGGCCTTGGCGATGTTCGGCGAACGCATGTGGGTCCGGTTGGCCCGGTCGGGCCTGGCCTTTGAGTGGCGTTGTGAACTGGCCTCTCCCGCGCCGCGCCTCGATGCCCGCCGGCTGCTCAGCCTCTACCGGCTGTTGCAGGAGGGGATCGCCAACACGCTACGCCATGGCCAGGCGACGCGGATCGCGCTCGTGGCGGCGCCGGCGGGCGGCGATCGGCTTCTTGTGACGCTCTCCGATGACGGGGTGGGTTTCGATCCCACCGACGCCAGGAGCTCCCCGGGCGAGGGGCGCGGCCTCGCCAACATGCGTCGCCGCGCAACCCAGATGGGGGGCGATCTGCGGATCGAGAGCGCGCCCGGCCAAGGCGTCCGGCTGGCCCTTGTCGTCCCGATTGAGGACACTTCGAAGGGAAAATCGTAAAATTTACCGACGATTAACCATCCCAATCCCCGGAACCGGGGATTGCGGGCTCCCTCACCACCCAGTGACAATTGCTTCCAGCACGCCGCGGACGCGACTTCGTGGCGGGAGCATTTGGAGGGTAAAGTGCGGTTCGAAGCTTTGGGATACCGGACGGGCCTGTTGGCGCTCGTCGTTGGCGGAATGACGGTGACATCGGCGCAGGCGGCCACGTTCGCCTACGCGGACTTCGCCGACACGAGCGGACTCCAGATCAACGGCGTCGCCACCCCGGTCGACGTCGCCGGGCGCGAGGTGATGCGGCTTACGCCGCCGCAAGGCAACGTGGGCGGCTCCATGTTCAGCACCCAGGCCGTCTCGCTGAGCACCGACTACAGCTTCAGCACCCGCTTCACCTTCACCATCGGCTCCAACCACCAAACCCAATACGGCGAGATCGGAGCGGACGGCATCGCGTTTGTCCTCCAGCCCCTGTCCAACAACGTCGGCGGCCTTGGCGGCGGCCTCGGCTATGCCGGCATCGCCCCCAGCCTCGAGGTTGAATTCGATCCGTACAGCAATGGGACCGATCCTCGCTTGCCGGGGAGCGGGGCGCTCAACGGGAACGACCACATCGCGATCATGGAGAATGGCGATCCCACGAACCACCTGGCGTACACGATCGTATCCCCCACGCTGGAGCTCGACGGCGGCCAGGACATCACGGCCTTCGTCGACTACAACGGCG
>JAFEDM010000535.1 GCA_018241625.1 Pseudomonadota bacterium
CGGCCGCCGGCGCTCCGGCTGACGCCTCGGCCGCTCCGGCCGCCGGCGCTGCCCCGGCCGCCGCGACCCCGCCGGCCACCGGCTCGATGTCGTCGACCACCACGACCACGACCAAGAAGTAAGACGGCCGCATAGGCCCGAACTGTTAGGGCCGTCCTCTCTGGGGGCGGCCCTTTTCGGAGGATCATCCTCCATCGTCCAAAGGAGCCACCCAATGAAGCTTCGTATCATCACCTCGGTCGCCGTCGCCGCCGGCCTCGCGCTCAGCCTGTCCGCCTGCCAGAAGAAGGCCGACGACGCCGCCGCCACCGCGCCGGCCGCCGACTCCGCCGCGACCACGACCACCACCACGACTGCGGCGACCCCGCCGGCCGCCGACGCCTCGGCGACCGCTCCGGCCGCGGCTCCGGCCGACGCGTCGGCTGCTCCGGCCGCTGGCGCTGCTCCGGCCGCCGCTCCGGCCGCGACCAGCTCGATGTCGTCGACCACCACGACGACCAAGAAGTAAGCTTCGGCCCCTTCAGGGGTTGAACTGAGCGCGGCCGCCTCCTCCCGGAGGCGGCCGTTGCTTTTTGGGGGGTCGTCCCGGACGGCCGCAGGACCATCCGTGACCCGGCCAATCGGATCTCGACGCGGCTAAGTCGGGCCGCCGCATCCACATCGGAACGGCTAGGTCCCGGCTCTCCTCGCTTGCGTGCGCTCCGGCCGGGAGGACGGCCTATTCCACCGTCACGGACTTGGCGAGGTTGCGTGGCTGGTCGACGTCGGCGCCCTTCTGGACCGCCACATAGTAGGCCAGCAGCTGGATCGGGGCCGACATGACCAGGGGAGCGATCAGCGGGTCGCTCTTCGGCGCCGTCACCACCACCCGCGCGCCGGCCGGCGCCTGGCTCTCGCCCTCGGGATCGGTGATGAACACCACCTGGCCGCCGCGGGCCATCACCTCGCTCATGTTCGAGGCCGACTTCTCGAAATAGCTGTCGAAGGGCGCCAGGATCACGATCGGCGTCTTGTCGTCGACCAGGGCGATCGGTCCGTGCTTCAGCTCGCCGGCGGCGTAGCCCTCGGCATGGATGTAGCTGATCTCCTTCAGCTTCAGCGCGCCTTCCAGCGCCAGCGGGTACATCGGCCCGCGGCCCAGGAACAGCACGTCGCGGGCCTTGGAGATTTCCGCGGCCACCGCCTTCACCGAGTCCTCCAGGTTGATCGACTCGGCGATCAGCCTGGGCGCGCCCAGCAGCACGCGCACCAGCCGCTGTTCCTCGGCCGCGTCGATCTTGCCGCGCGCCCGGGCCGCCGCGATGGCGAGCGCCGTCAGCACGCTGATCTGGGCGGTGAAGGCCTTGGTGGAGGCGACGCCGATCTCCGGCCCGCAGTGGATCGGCCAGACCACGTCGACCTCGCGGGCCATGGTGGATTCCTGGGCGTTGACCACCGCCGCGCTCGTCATGCCCTTGGCCATGCAGTAGCGCAGGGCGGCCAGGGTGTCGGCGGTCTCGCCGGACTGCGACATGGCGATGACCAGCGAGCCCTCGACCAGCGCCGGCTCGCGATAGCGGAACTCAGAGGCGATCTCAACGTCCACCGGCAGGCCGGACAGCTGCTCGATCATGTACTTGCCGAGCAGGCCCGCGATGTAGGAGGTGCCGCAGGCCACGACCTGGATGCGGTTTAGGGCCGCCAGGTCGATGCCGCCGGGCATGGCGGCGTGGTCGGTCAGGGTGTCCACATAGGCCGCGACCGTGCGCTGCACGCCCTCCGGCTGGTCGTGGATCTCCTTTTCCATGAAGTGGCGGTAGTTGCCCTTCTCCACCAGGGCGGCCGAGGCGGCGACCGTGCGCACCTCGCGGGTCACCGGCTGGCCCGCGGCGTCGAAGATCATCGCCCGGTCGTGGTCGATGGCCACATAGTCGCCTTCCTCAAGGTAGGCGATGCGGTTGGTAAAGGGACCCACAGCAAGGGCGTCAGAACCTATGAACATCTCGCCTTCGCCATAGCCCACCACCAGCGGGCTGCCGCGCCGGGCGCCCATCACCAGCTGGTCCTCGCCCTGGATCAGCACGCCCAGCGCATAGGCGCCGTGCAGCTGGTCCAGCGCCGCCTTCAGCGCCGCCACCGGCGCCTTGCCCGCCTCCAGCTCCGAATCGATCAGGCCGGCGATCACCTCGGTGTCGGTCTCGCTCTCGAACACCCGGCCCCTGGCGGCCATGGCGTCGCGCAGCTCGGCGTAGTTCTCGATGATGCCGTTGTGCACCAGGGTCACCCGGCCCTGGGTGTGCGGGTGGGCGTTGCGGGTGGACGGGCCGCCGTGCGTCGCCCAGCGGGTGTGGCCGATGCCGACGGTGGCGTTCAGCGGATCGGCCGCCAGCACGTCCTCCAGGGCCTTGATCTTGCCCGCCGCGCGGCGACGCTCGACCTTGCCGTCGACCACGCCGGCGACCCCGGCCGAATCGTAGCCGCGGTACTCAAGGCGCTTCAGGCTGTCGATCAGTCGTTCCTGTACGGAGCTTCGCCCGACGATCCCGATAATGCCGCACATGGGGAGTGCCGTCCTTTTGTGGTACGCAAGCGCGCGGTATCACCGCGACGCGCCGTTTAGCACCCCGCAGGCGTGCGTCGACTAAATCTGGGTTTCGGATCGTTTCGCCCCTAAGAGTCATACATGAGCAAACGCGCCTACTTCGGCACCGACGGCATCCGCGGCGAGGCCAACCGCTTCCCCATGACGGCCGAGGTGGCCCTGCGGGTGGGCATGGCGGCGGGCAAGCTGTTCATGTCCAAGGATGACCGCCGCCACCTGGTGGTGATCGGCAAGGACACCCGGCTGTCGGGCTACATGATCGAGCCGGCGCTGGTGGCGGGCTTCACCTCGGTCGGCATGGACGTGCGCCTGTTCGGGCCGCTGCCGACGCCCGGCGTGGCGATGATGACGCGCTCGCTGCGCGCCGATCTGGGCGTGATGATCTCCGCGTCGCATAACGCCTTCTCCGACAACGGCATCAAGCTGTTCGGCCCCGACGGCTTCAAGCTCTCCGACGAGCAGGAGGCGGAGATCGAGGCCCGCATGGACCAGGGCCTGCAGGAGAACCTGGCCCCGCCGGTGAAGCTGGGCCGGGTGCAGCGGATCGACGATTCCCAGGCCCGCTATGTGGAGATCGCCAAGGCGACCTTCCCGCGGCGGCTGAACCTGTCCGGTATGCGCATCGTGATCGATTGCGCGAACGGCGCGGCCTACAAGGTGGCCCCCGAGGCGCTCTACGAACTGGGCGCCGAGGTGATCCGGATCGGGGTCGCTCCCGACGGCTTCAACATCAACGACGAGGTGGGCTCGACGGCGCCGGGCGCCATGCAGAAGGCGGTGAAGGAATACCGCGCCGACATCGGCATCGCGCTGGACGGCGACGCCGACCGCCTGGTGATCTGCGACGAGAAGGGCCAGGTCGTGGACGGCGACCAGATCATGGCGCTGATCGCCGGTGACTGGGCCCAGCGTGGCAAGCTGCGCGGCGGCGGCGTGGTGGCCACGGTGATGTCGAACCTCGGCCTGGAGCGGTTCCTCAAGGCGCGCAAGCTCACGCTGGAGCGCACGCCGGTGGGCGACCGCTCGGTGATGATGCGGATGCGCGAGGGCGGCTTCAACCTGGGCGGCGAGCAGTCCGGCCACATCATCCTGTCGGATTTCTCCACCACCGGCGACGGCCTGCTGGCCGCCCTGCAGGTGCTGGCCGTGCTCAAGGAAGGCGACAAGCCGATGAGTGCGCTCGCCCGCCAGTTCGACCCCGTGCCGCAGAAGCTCGAAAACGTCCGCTTCGCCGGCGGCAAGCCGCTGGAAAGCGCCGAGGTCCAGGCGGTGATGGCCGACGCCGAACAGCGCCTGAACGGCTGCGGCCGCATCCTCGTCCGCGCCTCGGGCACGGAACCGCTGATCCGCATCATGGCCGAAGGCGACGACGAGAAGCTGGTCAGCCAGGTGGTCAAGGAGATCGCCGGCGCCGTGAAGAAGGCCGCGGTGGCGGCCTGAACCACCCTCTCACACGCCGATGTGACCGCCCGCTCGCCCTTCAGGAGAGGCCCCTACCCAAGCCGTAAGCTTTATGACAAATTGTCCATGTTGCGTCGCTCGACCGGCGCAATCGAACGAAGAGCTTGGGAGAAAACATGGGACGTCACCTCGCTTACGGCGGGATGTCGCGACCGATGGCGCGGAGCGCCAGCTCGGTCGCCTGCCTCGCTTTTGTCGCCATCCTCGGGTCGGCCTTCTGGGCCGGGGCGGTCTGGATCGGCGAAACCCTGTTCCGGCTGGGCGTTTCCGGGTTCTGAGCCCCAGAGGCTGAACCGGAGCCTTAATACCGCGCCCGGGCGCGGTCCTCCTGGGTGTGTTTGGGTTGCAGCCCGTCGCGGGGCGCCGAATCTCGCCCGACGCTGACATAGTCAAATCCCCGCGCGCGCATATCCTCGGGCTTATAAATATTCCGCAGGTCCACCAGCTTTGGCTGGTTCATGATCAACTTGATGCGATTCAAGTCGAGCGCCCGGAACTGGTCCCACTCCGTGATGATCACCAGCACGTCGGCGCCCGCCGCCGCGTCGTAGGGATCGTCTTTGAAGTCCACGTCCTGCAAAAGGCTGCGCGCCTCGTCCCCTTCGGGATCGAAGGCTTGAATTTTGGCGCCCTTGTCCTGCAACGCCGGGATGATCGCCAGCGAGGGCGCATCGCGCATGTCGTCGGTGTTGGGCTTGAACGTGAGGCCCAGGATACCGACCGTCTTGCCTTTCACCTGGCCGTCCAACGCCTTGATCACCTTGCGCGCCATGGCCCGCTTGCGTTCGTCGTTGACCTTGACGGTGGTCTCGACCAGCTCCACCGGCGTGCCGGCGTCGCGCGCTGTGCGCACCAAGGCCACGGTGTCCTTCGGGAAGCAGCTTCCGCCATAACCGGGACCCGCGTTCAGGAACTTGCTTCCGATCCGTCCGTCCAGGCCGATGCCGCGGGCCACCTGCTGCACGTCGGCGCCTACCGCCTCGCAGAGGTCGGCCATTTCGTTAATGTAGGTGATCTTCAACGCCAGGAAGGCGTTGGCGGCGTACTTGATCAGCTCGCTGGTGCGCCGGCTGGTGAACAGGATCGGTGTCTCGTTGAGATAGAGCGGCCGGTAGAGTTCGCGCATCACCTCGCGCGCTCGATCATCCATGGCGCCCACGACGACACGGTCCGGGTGCTTGAAATCCTCGATCGCCGCGCCTTCCCGCAGGAATTCAGGGTTCGAAACGACGGCCACGTCGGCATCCGGGCGGACCCGCTTGAAGATCGCCTCGATTTCGTCGCCCGTGCCCACCGGCACCGTGGACTTGGTGACCACGACGGTGAAGCCTTCCACCAGGGACGCGATCTCCTCCGCGGCGGCGTAGACGTAGCTGAGGTCCGCATAGCCGTCGCCGCGGCGCGACGGCGTGCCGACACCGATGAAGACCGCGTCGGCCTTGCGCACGGCCTCGGCCGCATCGGTGGCGAAGAACAGCCGGCCGGCCTTGACGTTCTGGGTCACCAGCACGTCGAGGCCCGGCTCGTAGATCGGAATGCCGCCGGCCTGCAGTTGTTCGATCTTGGCCGCATCCTTGTCGATGCAGGTCACGGTATGACCGAAATCGGCGAAACAGGCGCCGCTTACCAGGCCGACGTAGCCTGTCCCGATCATCGCCACCTGCATGACGCATATCCTCAACTCAGCTGTGGCCGCGCTTTCAGCACGGGAGCGGCGGGTTCGCCAGCGTCCGCCAGCAAAAAGGTGAATTTTGTTCGCAGCGTGGGGCGGCGGCCGCAAACCATGCAAAGCTTTGCCGCAATCTCGCCGGAAGTCGGACACCGGCTCGTCCAACCGCGGTCACTGAGCGCGTTCATAAGGTCCGGCAACTTGGGGCTAGAGGCGTCCGGCCTAGGGAGACCGGGCCTCGCAAGACAGGTCTAGAAACGAAGATGCAGACGAACCGATCGCTCCTGAAACTGGGCGCCGCCGCGGCGGCCCTGAGCCTCGCCGGCGCCGCCGGCTATGCCGTCCACGCGGCCTCGCCGCAGGGCGCCGTCAACGCCCACCCGCAAGCCCCGGTCGTCGGGACGGCGCCCGCCTCCTTCGCCGACATCGTCTCGCGCGTGGCGCCGGCGGTGGTGTCCATCGAGGTCGAGGGCAAGACCAGCCCGCGCCGGGTCGCCGACGGCCTGGGCGGCGGCGATGACGACGAGGGCGGCGGCACCCTGCCACAGGGCCTGCCGCCCGAGTTCCGCAAGTTCTTCCAGCAGCAGGCGCCGGCCCAGCCGCAGGTGATGCGCGGCGCCGGCTCCGGCTTCTTCATCTCGAGCGACGGCTATCTGGTGACCAACAACCACGTGGTCGAAGGCGCCGACAAGATCGAAGTCCACACCTCCGACGACCGTACGCTGAAGGCTCGTATCATCGGCCGTGACCCGGCGACGGACGTCGCCGTGATCAAGGTCGAGGGCCACGACTTCCCGTTCGTCAGCTTCGAGGACCGCGCCAAGCCCCGCGTCGGCGACTGGGTGGTGGCGGTGGGCAACCCGTTCAACCTGGGCGGCACGGCGACGGCCGGCATCGTCTCGGCCCTGGGCCGCAAGAACCTCGCGAGCTCCAACTACGTCGACTACATGCAGATCGACGCCCCGATCAACCGCGGCAACTCCGGCGGCCCGACCTTCGATCTCGAAGGCCGCGTTGTCGGGGTCAACACCATGATCTTCTCGCCCACCGGCGGCTCGGTCGGGATCGGCTTCGACATTCCGGCCGACGTGGTCGACCATGTGTCCAAGCAACTGATCTCGACCGGCAAGGTCAATCGCGGCTTCATCGGCGCCCTGGTGCAGGACGTGACGCCGGACATCGCCGAAAGCCTTGGCCTCGCCGGCAAGGGCGCCCTGGTGGCCGAGGTGACCGCGGGCGGACCATCCGCCCAGGCGGGTCTGAAGCCCGGCGACGTGGTGACCAAGGTCAATGGCGTCGCGATCGCCAACGGCTCGGACCTGACCCGCGCCGTGGCCCTGGCCAAGGCCGGCGATCCGGTCCGTCTGGAGGTCCGCCGCGACGGCCAGATGCGTGAGATCGTCGTCCACTCCGGCGTGCGCCCCGCGGAAGACGCCCTGGCGTCGAACGACCGCGCCAGCCCCGGTGGCAAGGGCGCCGCCGAAGCCCCGGCGGTGGGCGCGCTCGGCCTACAGGTCGCGCCCGATGAAAAGGGCGAGGGCGTCAAGGTCGCGGGCGTGGACGACAGCTCCGACGCCGGTCAGAAGGGCCTGCGCCGCGGCGACGTGATCCTGCGCGCCGGCGATCACGCGATCCACAGCCCGGCCGAGTTCAAGGCCGCGGTCGCCGAAGCCAAGAAGGCCGGCAAGAAGTCGGTGCTGTTGTTCGTCGCCCGCGGCGGTCAGCACAGCTTCGTGCCGGTGGAGATCGGCGAAGGCTAGTCCCGGCCTCATCGCTGACAGGGAAATCGGCCCCTCGTCTTCGCAGGCGAGGGGCCTTTTCTTTGGCTTCAGGGCCTGCCGCAGGGCAAGGCGGCGGGCCGGCGCAGCACCTGCTCGACGTAGTAGCCGCTCATGCCGCGGGCCATGGCGGTCTGATCGGACGGCAGCAGGCCGCCCAGATCGCTGACCCAGCGTTCTGCGCAGGCGGCTTTCGAGGCGTCCGTCGCGGCGCAATCGACCAGGCCGTCGAAAGCCCTGCGATAGGTCCGGAATTCGTCGTGGGTCATCGGCGCGCCGTGGCCCGGGACCAGGGTGTCGAACGGCGTGGCGTCGATCGCCGCCAGCGCCGCGCTCCAGCCGGCCGGACACGCGGTGTCGAGGAAGGCGGCGGGCAGGGTGACCAGGTCGCCGGCGGCCACGATCCTGCGCGGCTCGTCATAGACCCAGACATCGCGCGCGGTCGCAGCGTTCGGGGCGAGGTTGAACCGCAGGCTGAGCGCTCCGAACCGCGCCGAACCGCTCTTCGTCACCACGATGTCGGGCTTCAAGGCCTCGCCGTTGTCGGTGGTGGCGAGGTCGGCTTTCAGCTCGCCGACGGATCCCGGCGGGACCTTGCCGGCGGCCATCAGCTCGCGGGCCTGGGCGGCGCTCCTGGCCAGGAAGCCGGTGAGCGCCTCATCGATGGCGTTGCTGGCGTAGACCTTGAGGCCCGGATAGGCGGCGCGCAGGGCCGGATTGCCGCTCACATGGTCCAGGTGCCAGTGGGAGTTGATCACCGCCACGATGGGCTCGCGGCGCTCGGCGGCGAAGGCCAGGATCGCGTCACGGTGGGCCGGGTGACGGCCGGTGTCGATCACCACCAGGGCCTTGCCCGTATCGAAGACAACGGTGTTGCCGTCGGGCTGGCGGCCGCCGCCGACCGCGCCCGGGATCAGCCAGACACCATCGGCGACCCTCTGGGGAACGTCGGGCGCAGCCGCGGCGTCGGTCGCCAGGGCCACGCCCGCCAAGGCGGCTAAGAATCGCGTTCGCCATCCCATGGCCAAGGCTCGCGCCGGGCCGGGGCCTTGCGTCATCCGCCTTGCGCCGAAAGGGCGCGCCCGGGCGACGAACGCCTCAGATTTCCTGGTTGTAGGCGCCGACCTCGGGCCGCTTGGCCAGGCGCGGCTTCACTTCCTGGCGGAAGAGAGCGCGCATGTCGTCTTCGCTCTGGGTGCTTTCGACGACGACCACGATCTCGGGCTTGTTGGAGCTGGCGCGCACCAGCACCCAGGAGCCGTCTTCCAGCGCTACGCGGACGCCGTTGACGGTGATCAGGTCGGCGATCTTGCGGCCCAGGATCGTGCCGCCGGCGTCGCGCAGGGCGGTGTATTCGGCGACCACGTCATCGACGAGCTTGTACTTCACCTCGTCGGCCACGTGCGGGCTCATGGTCAGCGACGTCCAGGCGACCGGCAGGGCTTTCTTGAGGTCCGAGAGCTTCTTGCCGGGGTTGCGCTCCAGCATGGACAGCACAGCGGCGGCGGCCACGATCCCGTCGTCATAGCCGCGCCCGATCGGCGGGTTGAAGAAGAAGTGGCCGGACTTCTCGAAGCCGGCCAGGGCGCCCAGCTCCGCGGTCTTGCGCTTGATGTAGCTGTGGCCGGTCTTCCAGTAGACCGTCTTGGCGCCGTTCGCCTTCAGCACCTCGTCCGTGGCGAACAGGCCGGTGGACTTCACGTCGACGATGAAGGTCGCGTCCTTGTGTAGGGCCGACAGGTCGCGGGCCAGCATCAGGCCGATCTTGTCGGCGAAGATCTCCTCGCCCTCATCGTCCACCACGCCGCAACGGTCGCCGTCGCCGTCGAAGCCCAGCGCCAGGTCCGCGCCGTGCAGCTTCACGGCCTCGGCCATGGCGTGCAGCATCACGTGGTCTTCCGGGTTCGGATTGTATTTCGGGAAGGTGTAGTCGAGCTGGCAGTCCATCTCGACCACCACCGCCACGCCCATGCGGCGCAGGGCTTCGGGGGCGAAGGCGCCGGCGGTGCCGTTGCCGCAGGCGCAGACCACGGTCAGCGGCCGGCTGATGCTGGCGCGATTGGCGGCGTCGGCGATATAGCGTTCGGCCACGCCGCCCACATGCGCCAGGCTGCCGCCGGGACGCTGCCGCCAGGTTCCGGAAAGCACGATCTCCTTCAGGCGGCCCATCTCGTCGGGCCCGAAGGTCAGGGGCCGCTGGGCGCCCATCTTCACGCCGGTCCAGCCGTTCTCGTTGTGGCTGGCGGTGACCATCGCCACGCAGGGCGCATCCAGGTCGAACTGGGCGAAATAGGCCATGGGCGAGGTGGCCAGGCCGATGTCGATCACCTCGCAGCCGGCGGCCACCAGGCCGATGGTCAGCGCCTGTTTGATGCTCAACGAATAGGACCGGAAGTCGTGGCCGACCACGATCCGCTTCTGGCCCAGCTCATGGATGTAGGTGCCCAGGCCCAGGCCCAGGGCCTGGACGCCCAGAAGGTTGATCTCCGGCCCGAACAGCCAGCGCGCGTCGTACTCGCGGAAGCCGGTGGCCTTCACCAGCGGCTGGTTCTCGAAATCGAAGGTGTTGGCGACGAGGTCGGCGCGAGGAGCGGGCAGCATGGGGTCTCCGAAAGAACGGGTTCTGCGGACGATCGGGGCGATCCCTAGCGCCGAAGTCCTTCGCGAATATGTACGCCGCCCGGAGGCCTACATCACCCCGGCGCGGAGCAGGTCGTGGATATGCAGGATGCCGACCGGCTTCCGGTCTTCCACCACAAAAAGCACGGTCACCGCCGGCGCAGGGTCGCTCATCAGGGCCAGGGCCTCGCCGGCCAGCATGGCGGGCGGCGCCGTCTTCTTCGGCCCCGGCGTCATGACCTGGGCCGCGGTGTGGTCCATCAGGCCTTCGATGTGACGACGCAGGTCGCCGTCGGTGATCGCGCCCGCCAGGCAGCCGTCAGCGTCCGTGACGCCCACGATGCCCCAGCGCTTCTCGGTCATCACCAGCAGCGCGTCCTTCATCGGCGTGTCGCCGGAAACCAGCGGCAGCTCCCTCGCGCCATGCATCAGGTCGCCGACCGTACGCAGCATGGCGCCCAGCTTGCCGCCGGGGTGGAAGACCCGGAAGTCCTGCGGCTTGAACCCGCGCCGCTGCAGCAGGGCCACCGCCAGGGCGTCGCCGAGCGCCAGCTGCAGGGTGGTCGAGGTGGTGGGCGCGTTCAGCTCGTCGGCCGCCTCCGGCGCGTCGGGGATGCAGAGCACGATGTCGGCGGCGCGGCCCAGCGCGCTGTCGGGCTGGGCGGTCATGGCGATCAGCGGGATCGAGAAGCGGGCGGCGTAGGCGATCACGTCGGCCAGCTCTCGGGTCTCGCCGGTCTTGCTGAGCGCCAGGATCACGTCGTCGGCGCCGATCATTCCCAGGTCGCCGTGGCTGGCCTCGGTGGCGTGCACGAACATGGCGACCGAGCCGGTCGAGGCCAGGGTGGCGGCAATCTTGCGGGCGATGTGGCCGGACTTGCCGATGCCGGTGGCGACGATGCGGCCCTTCGCAGCGAACAGGGTCTCGACGGCCGCCGTGAAGCTGTCGTCCAGGGCGCCGCTCAGCTGGGTGAGCGCCTCGGCCTCGGCGGCCAGGACGCGGCGGCCGACCGCGATGGCGTCGAAATCGCTCATTGTGTGGGGGCGAGCGCCTGGGTCTGCAGATCGCGGGCGGCGGCGCGCTGCTGGTTGGTGCGCCGCTGGTTGGCCATCGCCTCGCGTTTCATCTTCGCCTGCATCTCCGCCGTGCGTTGGATGGGCGTGAAGCCGAACGGCGCCGGCGAGCGGTCGCCGTAGCCCTGGGGCCAGATGCTGGCGAACGCGATGGCCGCGGCGGCGATCACGGCGAGCGCGGGCAGGAAGAGACGATCCATGCCGGCTCTATAGCCGCTTCGCCCCGCACGCACCAAGGCGTCTGGACCTAGGCGTTGCGTCCGGCGCCTCAGCCGCTAGAAAGCGCCACGACGTTTCCGAGGAGCCACGACCTTGCCCACCCTGATCCTGCTGCGTCACGGCCAGAGCCAGTGGAACCTGGAAGACCGCTTCACCGGCTGGGTGGATGTCGACCTGACCGCCGAGGGCGAGGCCCAGGCGAAAAAGGGCGGCGAGCTGATCGCCCAGGCCGGGATCGCCATCGACCGCTGCTTCACCTCGGTGCTGACGCGGGCGATCCGCACCTCCTGGCTGGCGCTGGCGGCGGCGAAGCAGACCTTCGTGCCGGAAGTGAAGCACTGGCGGCTGAACGAGCGCCACTACGGCGGCCTGACCGGGCTCAACAAGGCGGAGACCGCCGCCAAGCACGGCGACGCGCAGGTGAAGATCTGGCGCCGTTCCTACGATGTGCCGCCGCCGCCGCTGCCGGCGGACAGCGCGTACGACTTCAGCAAGGATCGCCGCTATCACGGCGCCCACCTGCCGGACACCGAGAGCCTGGCCACCACGCTGGAGCGGGTCGAGCCCTACTGGAACTCCAACATCGTCCCCTGCCTGAAGGCGAACGAGACCCTGCTGATCGCCGCGCACGGCAACTCCCTGCGGGCGATCGTGAAGCTGCTGTTCGGGCTGTCCGGCGAAGAGATCGTGGGCGTGGAGATCCCCACCGGCAATCCGCTGCTCATCGAGCTCGACGGCGCCCTGAAACCCACCAGCGCCCGCTACCTCGACGCGGCGCGCGCCCAGCCGCTGCCCGCCGTCGGCTGAATCTTGCGATCCGTGCGTCCGATTTCGCGCGCCTCCGCGTAACCTGTTACGGTCGCCATGGCGTCGAAGGGGGATGGGATGCATCGGGTCGCGGTTGTGGGCGGGTTGGCGGCCTGGATGCTGGCTGGCGCGGCGCACGCCGCTTCGCCGCGCGCCCTGCACCAGCACCCGGACTTCTCGGGAGTCTGGACCAGCGCCTCGCTCACGAACATGGAGCGTCCGGACGATTTCAAGGCCCTCGTCGCCACCGCGGCCGAGGCCGCCAAGTACGAGGCGGCCCACAGGGGCAAGCCGCCGGACGTTCCGCCCGAGGATCCGGACCACAACGTGGGCGGCGTCGAATCGGAGTGGTGGGAGACCGACGTCGGGCTGGCCCGCATCCGCGGCCAGATCCGCACCTCCTGGGTCGTCGCGCCGGCCGACGGCCAGCTGCCGATCAGCCCGGCCGCCAAGGCCTTCTACAAGGCGCGCCGCGATCATCGAAAGGTCGACTTCGACAACCCCGAGGGTCGCGAACAGAGCGAGCGGTGCGTCGAGACCGACGGCGCCGGGCCGCCCTATCAGAACGGCGGCTACAACGACAATCTGGAGATGGTCTCCACCGGCGATCGGCTGGTGATGCACTCGGAATGGATGTCGTCCCTGCGCATTGTCAGGATCGGGGCGAAGGATCATCTGCCCGCCGACCTGCGCGTGCCGGGTGGCGACTCCATCGCCCACTGGGAGGGCGAGACCCTGGTGATCGAGACCACCAATTTCCTGCCGCGTGACGTAGACGATCCCAAGGGCGATCCGAAGGCCGACATGAAGACCGTCGAGCGCTTCACCCGCATCGGTCCGGACCAGCTGCTCTACGGCTTCAGCGTCACCAACCCGGCGGTGTTCACCCAGACCTGGACGGGCGAGATGCTGCTGCAGCGCGCCAAGAAACCGATGTACGAATACGCCTGCCACGAGGGGAACTACGGCCTAGCCAACATGCTGACCGGCGCCCGGCATGTGGAGGCGGAGGCGGCCAAGACCCGGACCGGCGGCCGATAGCCTATATTGGCGTCGTGACTCGCCCCGAAGACGAAGCCTGGATGCGCCGCGCCATCGCCCTGGCGGCCCCCGGCGTGGGCGCGACTGGTGAGAACCCCTCGGTGGGCTGCGTGATCGTTAAGGCCGGCGCCATCGTCGGTGAGGGCGCGACCGGGCCCGGCGGGCGGCCGCACGGCGAGGAGGTCGCGCTGGACGCCGCCGGCGCGGCGGCGAAAGGGGCTGTGGCCTACGTCACCCTCGAGCCTTGTGGCGAGCGATCGACCGGCGGGGCCTCCTGCGGCGAACGGCTGGCGCGGGCCGGGGTCGCGCGGGTGGTGATCGCAGCCGCCGACGCCTCGATCCTGGCCGCCGGTCGGGGCCTGCAACGGCTGCGTGACGCCGGGATTCCGGTCGAGACCGGCCTGCTCGCCGACGAGGCCGCCGGCCTCTATGCGGCCTATCGTCCGCGCGCCTGAACCGGGCGCCGTGGCAAGGCGTCGTTAAGCATCCAAGCGCTAGGATCGGCAGGTCTTTTTCCGTCCAGTCCAGCCGCATGTCCGAAACCAACCACATCGCCCGTCGGATCACCCAGGCCGAGGCCGACCAGATCTGCGCCCGCCACGACCGGCTGTGGAACTCCAAGCCAGGCGGCGCCCGGGCCGTGTTCGCCTGGACCGACCTTTCCGGGCTCGACCTTTCGGGCCGCAACCTTTGCGACGCGGACTTCTCGGGCGCGGTGCTGGCGGGCTGCAACCTGCAGAACACCCGCCTGGACAACGCCACCCTGTTCGGCGCCGACCTGCAGGACTGCGACCTGCGCTACACCTCGCTGCGCCGCGCCGACCTGCGCGGCGCCTGCCTGCGCAACGCCGACCTGACCGGCGCCGACATGTTCGAGGCCGACCTGCGCGAAGGCGTCCTGGCGGCGGCAGACCCCAAGGTGGGCTTCCGGCGCATCGAGGCCGGCGGCGGCAACCGCGTGGGCGACGCCCAGGGCGCCAAGCTGATCGGCGCCAACCTCGAACGCTCAAAGCTGTCCGGCGTCATCGCCGTGAAGGCCGACTTCACCGATGCGGTGCTGAAGGAAGCCCGCCTGGTGCGCGCCAACCTCAAGCAGGCGACCATGAAGGGCGCCAACCTCTCCGGCGCCGACCTGTCGGGCGCCGACCTCGGCGGCGCGGACCTGCGCGACGCGGTGCTGGTGGGCGCCAAGACCCTGCAGTGGAACGTCTCCAACGCCAACATGGCCGGCGCGCTCACCGACAAGCCGGCGGGCATCGCCGCGGTGAACCTGCCCTACAAGACGATGATCCAGGACCATGCCCGCTGGTGCGAGACCGGTGGCCAGGAGGGCGCGCCCTCGGTCTTCGACCACGCCGACCTGCGCGCGCTGGAGACCATCCGCGGCTACAATCTGACGGCGCTGTCGGCCAAGGGCGCGGTGTTCTACGGCCTCGACATGGAGGGGGTGCAACTCCAGGGCGCCCATCTGGAAGGCGCGGACCTGCGCAACTGCAACCTGCGCCGCGCCGACCTGCGCGGCGCCAAGCTGGCGAACGCCAAGCTTTCCGGATCCGATCTGCGCGAGGCCCAGATGGGCCCACTGCTGCTGGGCGCCGACCGCATCCTGGCCTGCGACCTGCGCAACACCGAGTTCAAGGGCGCGGACCTCTCCGGCGCCGACGTGCGCCAGGCGATCTTCATCGGCGCCGACCTGTCGCGCGCCAACTTCTCGGGCGCGCTCCTGCGCCAGGCCAACTTCACCGGCGTCGCCCGTCATGGCGCGCGCGGCCTGGACGAGGTGCTCTGAGGCGCACGAAAAAGGGCGGCGCAGTCGCCCGCGCCGCCCGTCTTCAAGGTTTCAGTTCAGCGTCGCTGCGCTTAGGCGGCGGCCTTGTCGCCTTCGATCAGGGTCGAGGGCTGGCCCACGCTGATCTCCACGCGGCGCGGCTTAAGCGCTTCGGGCAGTTCGCGCTTCAGGGCGATCGACAGCAGGCCGTCGGCGAGGTTCGCCTCGGTCACGATGACGTAGTCGGCGAGCTGGAACTTACGCTCGAAGTTCCGTTCCGCGAGGCCGCGATGCAGGAACCGGCGGGGCTCGTCGTTGGCCGCCTTGCGGCCGGTCACGGTGAGGAGGTTCTCCTTCACCTCGATCGAGAGTTCGTCAGGGCGGAAGCCGGCCACCGCGATCTCGACGCGGTAGGCGTTCTCGTCGGTGCGCTCGATGTTGTACGGCGGATAGCCCGAGGCCGTGTCGGCGGTCGCCGAATCCAGCAGGTCGGCCAGGCGGTCGAAGCCCACGACGGAGCGATACAGGGGGGAGAAGTCGATCGTACGCATGCGTCACATCCTTCTTGTCGAAGCAAGGTTGCGGTTATGAGCGGAGCATCCTGGCGAGCCATCAGGCCTCGCAGACCTCCGGAAGGCCCGGACATCCAGCGCCTTCGCCCCATGAGTTAGGCGCGGGATTTCCGCGTTCAAGAGGCTGCGGCGACAGCGACGCTGTGGCGCGCTTTGACCCCGGCCGGCCCAGGGTCTAGGTCAGAGGTTGAGCTTGCG
>JAFEDM010000536.1 GCA_018241625.1 Pseudomonadota bacterium
CGGCCGGCGTCGTCTATGGCGACATCGGCACCAGCCCCCTCTACGCCTTCAAGGAATCCATCTCCCACGTGGCGCGCCACGGCGGCCGGCTGGCCCAGGGCCAGGTAGTCGGCGTGGTCTCGCTGATGCTGTGGACCCTGATGGTCATCGTCACGCTCAAATACATGGCCATACTGATGCGGTTCGATAACCGCGGCGAAGGCGGCACGCTTTCCCTGATGGCCCTGGTCCAGAAGGCTGGCGGCCGCGCCGCGGGCCTGATCCTGGTCATCGGCATGGTCGGGGCCGGCATGTTCTTCGGCGATGCGATCCTGACGCCGGCCGTCTCGGTGCTGTCGGCGGTCGAGGGGCTGAAGGTGGTCAACAGCCTCAGCGGCCGCATCGACGCCTTCGTGCCGCTGATCGCCCTCTTCCTGCTGGTCGGCCTTTTCGTGGTCCAGAAGCGCGGCTCCGGCGGCGTGGGCCGCTGGTTCGGGCCGATCTGTGTGGTCTGGTTCCTGACCATCGCGGCGCTGGGCCTCGCGGCCCTGGTCCACGCGCCGCAGATCCTGCTGGCGCTCAACCCGCTGCCGGGTCTTGCCCTGCTGGCCGAGCATCCGAAGATCGCGCCCCTGATCCTGGGCTCGGTCTTCCTGACCGTCACCGGCGCCGAGGCGCTCTACGCCGACATGGGCCACTTCGGGCGCAAGCCGATCCAGTGGACCTGGGTCGCGCTGGTCTTCCCCTGCCTGATCCTCAACTACCTGGGCCAGGGCGCGCTGGTGCTGACCGACGCCAGCGCCGTGGACAACCCCTTCTTCCGCCTCGCCCCCGACTGGTTCCAGCTGCCGCTGGTCGCCCTGGCCACCGCCGCCACGGTGATCGCCAGCCAGGCGGTGATCTCCGGCGCCTTTTCCATGACCCAGCAGGCGGTGCAGCTGGGCCTGCTGCCGCGGCTCACCCTCAAGCCCACCTCGGAAGCGCATGTGGGTCAGATCTACGCGCCGCAGGTCAACTGGATCCTGATGATCGGCGTCGCCGCCCTGGTGCTGGCCTTCCGCTCCTCCGACGCGCTGGCCAACGCCTATGGCGTGTCAGTGGTGGGCGCGATGATCACCTCGTCCATCCTGGCGGTGGCGGCGATCCGGCGGCTGAAGCACCGGCCGATCTGGCAGGCGGTGGCGGCCTTCTCGCCCTTCCTGCTGGTGGAGAGCGCCTTCCTCGCCGCCAACCTCGCCAAGGTGGCGCATGGCGGCTACGTGCCCCTGCTGATCGCGGCGGCGACGATCCTCATCATGTGGACCTGGATGCGCGGCGTGAACCGGGTGATGGCCGCCGAGCAGAGCGATCTGAAGATGGCGGACGTGCTGCCGATGCTGATGAGTCGGCCGCCGCTGCGCGCCCGCGGCGCGGCGGTCTTTCTGACCGCCGACCCGGCGCAGGCGCCGGCCGCCCTGATGCACAACCTCAAGCACAACCAGGTGCTGCACGAGCAGGTGATCCTGCTGACGGTGAAGGTCGCGAGCCGCCCGCGCGTGCCCGACGCCGAGCGGGTCGAGGTCCACGACCTAGCCCCCGGCTTCAAGGCCATGACCCTGTCGTTCGGCTTCATGGAGACGCCCAACGTCGCCAAGGGCATGACGCTCGCCCGGGCCCAGGGGCTGAAGTTCGACATCATGCGGACGTCGTTCTTCCTCAGCCGCCGCACGCTCCTGCCGCGGCGAAGCGCAGGCATCGGCCACCTGATGGACCTGCTGTTCGTCTTCCTGACCCGCAACGCCGTCCGCACCGCCGACTTCTTCCAGATCCCGCCGTCGCGGGTGGTGGAGCTTGGCGCACAGGTGGCGTTCTAGGCCCTGCCCGCGCGCCCTAAGGCCGCACACGGACAGGCCTTGGGTTTTCATTAGAGCTGGGCTGTCATACCCCCGTCAGGATTCGGGGAGATCGCCATGCCCAGGTCGTTGACCGCCTTCACCGCCGCCACAGCGGCCGCCCTGCTGTCCGCCGGCACCGTCCGGGCCCAGCCCGCGGCCAATCCCGCCATCGACCCCTTCGCCTCGGCCCCGCAGCAGGAGGCCGACATGGCGGCCGGCCGCTATACCTCCGAGGCCTTGACCCAGGCGTACCTCGACCGCATCGCCGCCATGGACCGCAAAGGGCCGAAGCTGAACGCGGTGATTGCGCTCAACACCCACGCGCTCGCCGACGCCCGCAAGGCCGACGCCGAGCGCAAGGCGGGCAAGGTGCGCGGACCGCTGCACGGCATTCCGGTGATCCTGAAGGACAACATCGAATCCGCCGACGGCACGGCCACCACCGCAGGCTCCCTGGCGCTGAAGGACAACGTCACCGGCCGCGACGCGCCACTGGTGAAGCGGCTCACCGACGCCGGCGCCATCGTCATCGGCAAGGCCAACCTGTCGGAATGGGCCAATTTCCGCTCCACCCATTCGATCAGCGGCTGGACCGCCATCGCCGGCTTGGCGCGCAACCCCTACCTGCTCGACCGCACGGCCTGCGGCTCCAGCGCCGGCTCCGGCGTGGCGATCGCGGCCGGCCTGGCGACGCTCGCGGTCGGCACCGAGACCGACGGTTCGGTCACCTGCCCCTCGGCCACCAACGGCGTCGTGGGCCTGAAGCCGACCCTGGGCCTGGTCTCGCGCACCTACGTGGTGCCGATCTCGCCGCAGCAGGACACGCCGGGGCCGATGACCCGCTACGTCACCGACACGGCTCTGATGCTGAACGCCATGGCCGGTTCCGACCCACTCGACCCCGGTACGAAGGAGGCCGACGCGCACAAGACCGACTATGCCGCCGGCCTGAAGCCCGATGCGCTCAAGGGCGTGCGGGTCGGCGTGCTGCGGATGACCGCCGGCCGATCGCCCCAGACCGACGCGGTGTTCGAGGACGCGCTCGCGGCCATGAAGAAGGCCGGCGCGGTGCTGATCGAGATTAGGACCGTCCCGTCGGATTCCGACCTATCGGCCATTTCGGGCAACGAAGGCGAGGCCCTGCGCGTAGAGTTCAAGGCGGCTCTGAACAGTTATCTCGCCGGCCTGCCCGCGGCGGTGAAGACCCGCACGATGGATGACCTGATCGCCTTCAACAACAAGGAATCCCGCGAGACTCCGCTGTTCGGCCAGGAGATCTTCGAAGCTGCGGCCAAGGCGCCCGGCCTGGACGATGCCGGCTATCAGCAGCGCCGCGAGCGCGCCCGCACCCTCGCCCGTCAGGCGCTGGACAAGGCGATGGCTGACAACCAGGTCGAGGTGCTGGTGGGCCCGTCCACAGGCCCCGCGACCATCGTCGATCCCATCGACGGCAGCCGCAGCCTGGGCTCCTATTCCACCCTGCCCGCGGTGAGCGGCTATCCGCACCTGACCGTGCCGATGGGCAAGGTCTCTGGCCTGCCGGTGAACGTCTCCTTCATCGGCCTGCCCTGGTCGGAAGCGCGCCTTCTGGCCTTCGGCTACGCCTTCGAACAGGCGACCCACGCGCGCTTCAATCCGCAGTTCCTGGCCAACGTCGGCGCCCTTCCGGAGTTCGCGAAAGCCTACGATCCGCGCTAACCATCTTTCTGGGGCCTCTTGTCGAGTCGCCGTTCCGCCCCAATCTGAAGCCAAGTTCGAACCGTCAAGCTCCAGTGTTTGCAGCAGAAGGCGCAGGCCCCTGGCCAAACTTTGGAAAAATCCGGCAAGCCGGGCTAAGCTTAAGACGCGTCGGCGGGATCGGGCGGCGAAGCTGTTCGTTGCGGCCTCCGTGGAAGCTGCGGCCGACGCCAGGGGTAAAAGGGCTCAACGCGTGTTCGACATGTCAGCGGGAAGACCTGTCCTGCAGCGTCCAGATGCAGGTGGCGCGGCGGGCTATCGCGCGCCCGGCGAAAGCTTCCACCTGATCGACACCACCATGATGTACGCCCCGCGTTCGGGCGGGGTGAAACGCTACCTGACCGCCAAGCGCAGCTGGCTGGAAAGCAAGCGGCCGGACATCCGTCAGACCCTGGTCGTGCCGGGTCGCTACACCCGCGCCGACGGACCGGGGATCTATACGGTCAGCGCGACCAAGCTGCCGTTCGGCGACGGCTACCGCATGCCGGCCAGCCCGAACAAATGGTCGTCGGTGCTGCAGTACCTGAACCCGGACATCATCGAGGCGGGCGACGTCTTCGTGCCCGGCCACGCGGCGATGGACGCGGGCGAGGCCCTGGGCGTGCCGGTGGTCGGCGTCTGCCATACGGACGCGCCGACGCTCGCGGCCCTGCACCTGGGCGACTGGGCCGAGCAGCCGACCTTCAACTTCTGGGCCCAGGCCTATCAGCGCTTCGACCACGTGGTGGCGCCCAGCCGCCATACCGCCAGCCGCCTGGCCGACGCCGGGGTGCAGCGGGTCAGCGTCCATCCGCTGGGCGTCGACCTGGACCTCTTCCACCCCAGCCGCGGGAACCGCGAGGCGTTGCTGAAGCGCCTCGACTTC
Organism: Pseudomonadota bacterium; assembly: GCA_018241625.1. Taxonomy (GTDB): domain Bacteria; phylum Pseudomonadota; class Alphaproteobacteria; order Caulobacterales; family Caulobacteraceae; genus Phenylobacterium. Next base: position 4,456 of record JAFEDM010000536.1, read on the forward strand.
CCGGCGAACTCGCGCCTGCTGGTGTTCGCCGGCCGCCCGGCGCGGGAGAAGAACGTCGAATCCATGGTCGCCGCCGTCGAGCGTCTGGGCGATCCCTACCGCCTGGTGCTGATCGGCGCCGGCAAGGACATCAAGGCCTCCAGCCGCGTGGCCTGCATCGATTTCGAGCGCGCGCCCGAACGCTTGGCCGAGGTCATCGCCAGTTGCGACGCCTTCCTGCACGCCAACGAGGCGGAGATCTTCGGCCTGGTGGTGCTGGAAGCCTGGGCCGCCGGCCTGCCGGTCGTGGGCCCGAACAAGGGCGGCGTGGGCGAGCTGCTCGACGACAGCGTAGGCCAGCTCTCGCATGGCGTGGAGCCCGCAGACCTCGCCGAGGCGGTGGAGGCGCTCTTCGCCCGCGACATGGCGGCGCTGAAGATCGCGGCGCGGCATCGCGCCGAGACCCGACACAGCTGGGACAACACCTTCGAGGGCCTGACCCGCCTCTACGCCAACCTGCTGGCGGGCGCCCGCACGCCGATGCGGCTCAGCGCCTAGACGGCCCGAGAGGCCTTCGCCGTCGGCACCGGCGCGGCGCTCCCGTCCAGGAAGCCCAGGAAGTGCGCCACCTTGATGGTGCGCACGCCGACCTGCGCCTGAAGTTCGCGGGTCTCCTGGCGCAAGGCCTTCATCCGCGTCCAGTGGACCTTGGGCCGGTGGTGGTGCTCGGCGTGGTAGCCGTTGTTGAGGAACACCCAGTTGTAGACCGGCTCGTAGGTCGAAACGCCCGTGGCGGCCGGCTCGTCGGGGTTGGCGCCGGCGTGTTCGTACCAGGCGATCAGGAACGAGAAGCAGTGGCCCAGGTAGTAGAAGGGCGCCATCAGCAGGATGAACTTCCAGTTCAGCACCAGCAGCACCGCATAGACCGCCAGGATCGACCAGAATTCGAAAAGCGCCTGACGCGCCTCCTTCGGCCGCTTGGCGCGGATCTTGGCCGCCACGGTGAACGGCCCGTCATCGCGGAAGAACTGCTTGAAGACATAGGACCAGGTCGGCTCGACCTTGCCGTCGGCGCCGTACTGGTAGAGCGAGATCGGGTCGATCGTCGTCCCGTCCGCGCCGATCCGGTCGGAGTTGCCGGCGTGGTGGCGCATGTGGACGTACTTGTACATCGTCTGCGGGGTGCCGAGGCTCAGCGTTAGCGCCAGGCTGGTCAGCCGATTCAGCGGCTCCCAGGCGAAGAACGGGTTGTGGATGAAGTTGTGGCTGACCGAGTCCAGGCTCCAGCCGATCGCCGCGCCATAGGCCACGGCGCCCAAGATCCGTTCCGGCCAGGTCAGGTGGTTCCAGGCCAGGAACAGGGCGAGCAGCAGGCCCAGGTGGATGTAGACCAGGGCCGCGGGGATCGCGTCCCAGCCGGAGTAGCGGAACAGCCAGAGCTTTGCTTTGGGCTTTTCGCGCGCCATCAGGCGGCCGCCTTCCGAGGCTTGGGCCTGCGCGCCGTTTCGATCGGCCAGGTCTGCGGGTCGAGGAAGCCCAGGAAATGGGCGCGGCGGATCACGGTCACGCCCTCGCGGCGCTGCTCCTCGGCGATCTGGCGGTGGAATTCCACCATCTTCGTCCAGTGGACCTTCGGCCGGTAGTGATGCTCGGCGTGGTAGCCGTTGTAGAGGAAGACCCAGTTGTAGAGCCGGCCGTAGGTCGACACGCCCCAGGCGATCGGCTTGTCCGGGTTTCCGCCCAGGTGCTCGTAGTAGCCCGACAGGTTCGACAGGCACTGGCCGAGGTAGCTCGCGACCACCATCAGCGGCGTGAAGGTCCAGCGGCCGGTGAACAGGCCCACCGCCAGCGCCGCGCCATAGACCGCGATCACCGCCCAGAACTCGAACCGCGCCTGGCGCGCCTCGGCCGGGCGCTTCTCGCCGATCCGCCGGGCGAGCTCCGACGGGCTTTCGCCGCGGAAGAACTCCAGGAAGACGTAGCTCAGCAGGGGCTCGGGCTTTCCGTCATGGCCGTGCTGGTAGATCGACAAGGGATCGATGGTCGACCCGTCCGGACCCGGCAGGTCGGCGTTGCCGGCGTGGTGGCGCAGGTGGACGTAGCGGTACATGGTCTGCGGCGACAGCAGCGCGAGCGTGATCGTCAGGCTCATCAGCCGGTTCAGCCGTTCGGTGCGGAAGAACGCGTTATGGATGAAGTTGTGGGCGATGGAGTTCAGGTTCCATCCCACGCTGAAGGCGTAGAGCGCGAGCCAGCCGACCCGCGCCGGCCACGAAAGCTGCGGCCAGACCACATACAGCGCGACGACCAGCGCGAGCTGGATCACCGCCAGGGTCGCCGGCAGGGCGTCCCATGGCGTGACCTTGAAGTTGCTGTTCGACTTGCCGCTCAATGCATGTCCCCGGACTTCGGCCGCTCTATACCGCAATGACGCCGCCGACGCCCTGCGTCATCCGTCCGCGTCCGCCGCGGGCTTTGTGTCCGCCGCCAGCGCCACCACGCCCAGGGCGATCAGGGCGACGCCCGCGATCCGCGTCGGGTTGAGCATCTCGTGGAACAGGACCACCGCGCTGGCCAGCGTGGCGATGTAGATCACCGCCGTCATCGGGAAGGCGCGGCCGAGGTCCAGGTCCTTCAGGATGGTCATCCAGACCAGGAAACCCAGGAAATAGAGCGCGAAGCCCAGCCAGACCACCGGGTTGTGCGCCGCCGTGGCGACCATGGGCGCGAGGCCGTGACTGTCGTCCAGCGTCGCGCCCGCGAACTTGAAGGCGATCTGGGTGGCGGTCTCCAGGGCGATGAACAGCCCCCAGCCGCCGAGCGCACGGGCGAAGGACTTTTCCGGGCCGGAACGCAGCGGGGGCTCAGCCAAGGCTCGCTCCCACCAGTCCGGCGCCGATGGTGACCAGGCCCGCCGCCAGCCACCGCCGCGCCCGCGGCCGCTCGCCCAGGAACAGCCGCCCCGCCAGCACGGCGCCCACATAGGACAGCGCCGCCATCGGCCCCACCACCGACAGGGGCGCATGGCCGACCACATACATCCACGACACCGCCTCCACGCAGTAGCCGAGGAAGCCCGTCACCACGAAGGGATTGGTGGCCACCGCGCGCCAGAACGCCACGCCATGCGCCTCGCCGACCCTGTCCAGGCCGAGCTTGAACGACGTCTGGCCGAAGACGTCGAGCACGACCGTCAGGCCGAAAAGGAACCAGCTCAGCGCGCTCAAGAATGGTCTCCGCAGCGCTAGCTAGCGCCCCAACTACCGACCCGTCGGCATATCCTTGAACGGGACGTCCTTGTCCACGCGGATGTCGCCGGGCAGACCCAGGACGCGCTCGGCGATGATGTTCTTCAGGATCTCGTCGGTGCCGCCGGCGATGCGCAGGCCCGGCGCGAACATCACCGAGCCGTGGAAGGCCGCCTGCAGGGGGGCCAGCGCCGGGTCGTTGATGATCCCGTACTGGTCGAGCATCTCGAGGGCCGTGTTGCCCAGGTCCTGCATCTGCAGCGCGCTGACCACCTTGCCGATCGAGCTTTCCGGGCCCGGCGTCTGGCCGCGCGACAGCGCGGTCATGGTGCGGTTGCGGGTGTGCTTCAGCCCCTCGGTCGCCACGTACCAGTCGGCCAGCTTCTCGCGCAGCGCCCGATCCTTGATCGCCGGGGCCCCGTCGAGGCCCGGCACGCTGCGCGCCGCGTCCAGGAACTCCGCCCAGCCGGTCCCGGTGGGCCCGCCCACCGCCAGGCGCTCGTTCATCAGGGTGACGAGCGAGACCCGCCAGCCGTCGTCCACGGCGCCGACCCGCTGGCTGTCCTTCACCCGCACGTCGGTGAAGAACACCTCGTTGAAGCCCGAGCCGCCGCTCATCTGGTGGATCGGCTTCACCTCGACGCCCGGGTCGTGCATGTCGACCCAGAACATGGTCAGGCCCTTGTGCTTCAGCGCGTCGGGGTTGGTCCGGGTGACCACGATCCCGAAATCCGAGAACTGAGCGCCCGTTGTCCACACCTTCTGGCCCGAGATGAGCCAGTCGCCGGAGCCGTCGGGCGCGCGCACCGCCTTGGTCCGCGCCGCCGCCACGTCGGAGCCGCCGGAGGGTTCCGAGAACAGCTGGCACCAGATCTCCTCGCCGCGCAGGGCCGGGCCGACGAAGCGCTTCTTGGTCTCCTCGTCGCAGAAGGTCATCACCGTCGGCACGCACATGCCGAGGCCGATCTGGAACGGGTTGCCCGGGACCGGATAGTTCGCCTCTTCCTGGTTGAAGATCACCTGCTGGATGGGCGTACCGCCGGCGCCGCCCCACTCCTTGGGCCAGGTGATCTGGGCATAGCCCGCCGCAGCCTTCTTGGCCTGCCAGGCCTTGGAGGCGGCCATGCCGTCTCCGCCCTCCGGATCGGCGCCGCCCTCGTACTTCCTGGGCGCATTGGCTTCGAGCCAGGCGCGGGCCTTGGCGCGGAAGGCGGCTTCTTCGGGGGTGTCGTTGAAGTCCATTCCATATTCTCCGTCATCCCGGCCAACGGAGCGCCAAAGGCGCGCAGGCCGAGCCGGGACCCAGGTCCCTATGCCGCGTTGCGACGTTCCAACTGGCTCACCAGCCGCTCCTTCCAGACCCGCGGCGCGCCGGCCACCAGGGCCAGCTGACGCGAACGGCGGTAGAAGAGGTGGCAATCCATCTCCCAGGTGAAGCCGATGCCGCCGTGGGTCTGGATGTTCTCCTTCGAGGCGAACCAGAAGGCCTCGCTGGCGGCGATCCGCGCCGCACTGGCGGCCAGCGGCGTCTCGGCGGCGTTCGTGTTCAGCGCCCAGGCGCCGTAGTAGGCGTTCGACCGGGCCAGCTCGTTCTTCACATAGATGTCCGCCAGCTTGTGCTTGATCGCCTGGTAGGAGGCGATGACCCGCCCGAAGGCGTAGCGCTCCATCGCATAGGCCTTGGCGAGCTCGAGGCAGCGGTCGGCGCCGCCGCACTGCTCGAAGCTGAGCAGGATCGCCGCGCGGTCCAGCACCTGTTCCAGCAGCTCCATACCCTGACCGGCCTCGCCCACGCGGATGGCCGGCGCGCCCTTGAAAACCAGCTTGGCGGCGTCGCGGGACGGATCCAGCGTCCCCACAGCCTCGCGGGTCACGCCCTCGCCCTCCAGGTCGACGCTGAAGAGCCCGACCTTGCCGTTCTCCTTGGCCAGCACCAGGGCGACGCGCGCGACGTCGCCGTCGGTCACCGGGACCTTTTCACCGGTCAGCTTGCCGCCCTCGACCGTGGCCTTGATCGAGCCGGCATTGATCGGACCGGGGCCTTCCGAGGTCGCCAGGCAGCCGATGATCTCGCCCTTGGCGATGCGCGGCAGCAGCCAGGATTTCTGCTCCTCGCTGCCCGCCAGCATCACCGCCTCGGCGACGAAGTAGACCGTCGAGGCGAAGGGGATCGGCGCCACCGCGCGGCCCAGCTCCTCGGCGATGACGCATAGCTCCAGGTAGCCCAGGCCCAGGCCGCCGTATTCCTCCGGGATAGCCGCGCCCAGCCAGCCCTGCTCGGCGACCGCCTTCCAGAGGGCCTCGTCATAGGCCTTGCCCTGGTCGTCGAGGACGCCGCGCACCCGCGCCGTCGGGCAGTTGGCTTCGAGGAACTTGCGCGCCTCGGCCTTCAGGAACTTCTGATCGTCGGAAAAGTCGAAATTCATCGGTCGCTTCCCGCCGGTTCGGCCGGCTGTCCAGGTTTCCTCGCACGTCAACATACGCGCTCGGAACGCCCTGAAAAGTATGACCTCACGTCAGCCGCGGGTGGCGGGAAGCGGTTCCGAATCCGGGATGGCGGCCATCCCGGGCCGGGACTAAAACCGATAGCCGACGCCCAGCGACGCGACCCAGGGATCCAGGTTGACGTTGGTCCGCAGGCCGTTCTTCGCGTCCGACGCCTTGGTGTGGAAGAAGATTTTCTTCAGGTCCGCGTTCAGGCTCCACGGCCCGCCCATGGCGTAGTCGAAACCGCCCTGCAGCGCCGCGCCGAACCCGTCGTCGATCTTCAGCTTGAAGCCGTTCTTGTCCTTGCCGGAGTAGAACAGCATGTAGTTCACGCCGGCCCCGACATAGGGGCTGAACCGTGCGGCCGGCGCGAAGTGGTATTGCAGCGCCACCACGGGCGGCAGCACCCAGGTGTCCTTGACCTCGACATTGGTGGTCCCGCCGACGGCCTTGATGGTGTGCTGGGTCGTGCCCGCGATCGCCTCGACCGCCCAGTTGGGGGTGAAGAAGTAGGTGACGCCCAGGGTCGGCATGACGCTGTCCGACGCCTTGGCCTTGAGGCCGGTCGCGCCGCCCGTCGAGGTGGTGATCGCGCTGTCGGTCACCGGGCCCACATCCGACGCCCTGACGTCGAGAACGATGGTTCCGGCCGCCTTCGGAACAATGTCGTCGGCGTAGGCGGCGCCGGCCAGAGCCAGCGCCGCAGCGCCGCCGAAGACCGAGATGAAGTGGTTGATTTTCATAGCTATCCCCTTGATTGGCGGCATGGCCGCCTAGGGGAGGTGCGCCTCCCGGCATGGTGAAGCCTTGATCCGTCTCAAACCGTAGATGGCCTTGCCCGCTGGCGAGGCAGCCTGCGGGGCGCTACATCGGAAGCCATGCGCACCGACACGCCCCAGGCGATCAAGCTCGCCGACTATCGCCCGCCCGCTTTCCTCATCGACGAGGTCCACCTGACCTTCGACCTCCAGCCCAACGCCACGCGGGTGAAGGCCGAGCTGAAGGTGCGCCGCAACGGCGACCACAGGGAGCCGCTGAAGTTCAACGGCGAGCGATTGAAGCCGATCAGCGTGGCCATCGACGGCCGCGCCCTCGGCGACGGCGAGCACAGCATCGACGCCGAATTCCTGACGATCCCCGGCGCGCCGGACGCCTTCACCCTCCAGACCGAGGTCGAGATCGATCCCGACGCCAACAAGGCGCTGGACGGGCTCTACATGTCGGCCGGCCGCTTCTGCACCCAGTGCGAGGCCGAGGGCTTCCGCAAGATCACCTGGTGGCCGGACCGCCCGGATGTGCTCAGCCGCTTCACCGTGCGCATCGAGGCCGATAAGGCGTTCCACCGCCTGCTCGCCAACGGCAACCTGATGGACAGCGGCGCCCTGCCCGGCGGCCGCCACTACGCCGTCTGGAACGACCCCTTCCCCAAGCCCTGCTACCTCTTCGCGCTGGTGGCCGGCGAGCTGGACGTGCTGGAGGACAAGCTCGTCACCATGACCGGCCGCACGGTCGACCTTCGCATCTACGTCGACCCCGGCATGGCGCCGCGCGCCGCCTACGCCATGGACGCGCTCAAGCGGGCCATGAAGTGGGACGAGGACACCTTCGGCCTCGAATACGACCTCGACCTGTTCATGATCGTCGCGGTGCGCGACTTCAACTTCGGGGCCATGGAGAACAAGGGGCTGAACATCTTCAACTCCTCGCTTCTGCTGGCCGACCCGGAGACTGCCACCGACCTCGATTACGAACGCATCGAAAGCGTGGTGGCCCACGAGTACTTCCACAACTGGACCGGCGATCGGGTGACTTGCCGCGACTGGTTCCAGCTTTGCCTGAAGGAGGGCCTGACAGTCTTCCGCGACCAGAGCTTCTCGGCCGACATGCGCGGCCACGCGGTGCAGCGGATCAAGGACGTGAAAGCGCTGCGCGCGCGGCAGTTCAGCGAGGATCAGGGGCCGCTCAGCCACCCCGTCCGGCCGAACAGCTATCTGAAGATCGACAACTTCTACACCGCGACCATCTACGAGAAGGGCGCGGAGGTGATCCGGATGCTGAAGACCCTGATCGGGGACCAGGCGTTCCGGAAAGGCATGGACCTCTACTTCGAGCGGTGGGACGGCCACGCCACTACCGTCGAGGAGTTCATCCGTTGTTTCGCCGACACCTCCGGCCAGGACCTCAAGGCCTTCTTCGCCTGGTACGAACAGGCCGGCACGCCGGCGGTCGAGATGCGCCAGACCTATGACGCGGGCCGCCGCGAACTGACGTTGGAGTTCACCCAATCGACCGCGCCGACCCCGGGGCAGCCGACGAAGCAGCCGCTACCGATCCCGGTGACGGTGGGCCTGCTGGACGCCGAGGGCCGCACCCAGGCCTTCGTCCGCGACGGCCAGGCCGTGGACGAGACCGTGGTGGTGCTGGACGGCGCGAAGACCAAGGTCACCCTCAGTGGCGTCGATGAGCCCCCGGTGGTCTCGGCCCTGCGGCGCTTCTCGGCCCCGGTGAAGCTGACCTCCGACGCCGAGGCGAAGGACCGCTACCTGCTGCTGGCGGGCGACCCGGACCTGTTCAACCGCTGGGAAGCCGGCCAGGAACTGGCGCGCGAGCTGATCCTGGCCCGCGCCGCGGATCGCGCCGACGAGGTCGGCGAGGAACGCTACGCGGAGGCGGTGGGTCGCGCCCTGGCCGACCAGGCCGCCGATCCGGCGTTCAAGGCCCTGCTGCTCATGCTGCCCAGCGAGCCGGACCTGGCGCTGGCCATGAGCCCGGCCGATCCCGCGGCGATCCACGAGGCGCGCGACGCGCTGCGCATGCGCCTCTCGGTCCACCTAACGGACGAACTCAGAAGGTTGCACAACGGCCTGCAGGAAATGGGCGAATTCTCGCCCGACGCGGCCGGCGCCGGCCGCCGGGCCCTGCGCAACGCCGCCCTCGACATGCTGGCCGCCAACCCGCGCGCCGAGATCGGCGAGCTGGCCTTTGGCCACTACCAGGCCGCCGCCAACATGACCGACGCCATGGGCGGGCTTTCCGCGCTCGGCAGCATCGGCGGCGAGCGGTTCGAGACCGCGCTCAGCGACTTCTACGAGCGCTGGAAGGCCGAACCCCTGGTGGTCGACAAATGGTTCGCCATCCAGGCCCGCGACCCGAGCGAGGGCGCGCTGGGTCGGGTGATGGGCCTCACCGCCCACCCGGCGTTCGAGAGCAAGAACCCCAACCGCCTGCGCGCCCTGGTGCAGACCTTCGCGGCCTTCAACCCTGTCCGGTTCCACGACCCGAGCGGCGCCGGCTACCGCTTCCTGGCCGACCAGATCATCGCCACCGACGGCTTCAACCCGATGACCGCGGCGCGGCTCGTCGAGCCCCTCGGCGGCTGGCGGCGCTACAAGCCCGAGCTCGGCCAGCTGATGAAGGCGGAGCTGGAGCGCATCCTGGCGCATCCTGGACTGTCGAAGAACGTCTTCGAGCTCGTCACACGTTCGCTGGACTCTGATGGGGCCGGATCAAACTGATCCTGCGGCTGACTCAGGATCGCCCGTTACAAAAGCCGGGTCCGCTGCGCGCACAGCGGACTCTTGGCCGACCGACTCCCAGGGTTAACCTTTGGCTGGGACAATTCGCCACTGAACAGCGGTGACGCTGTTTACCCTTAAGGCTTAGTCTGCCCCGAGGCGCGGGGTGATTTGCCTGGCGATCGGTGGAGGGCGGCGAGCCTTGCAGGCACGCGAAAGCGACAGCGCGCAAGCGTCGCGGCCGCACGAGCGGTCCGACGACCTGGCGCTCGCGCGCCCGCCGACCCAGCGTTTCTCCCGCATCGCGGTGGCGGGATCGCTCGCCCTGCTGGCCGTCTACACCGCCGTCGCGATCCGCCGCCTGACCCATGGCCCCTTGGCCCTGCCCGAGGCCATAGTCGCCCTGTTCGTGCCGATGGCCGTCGCCATGGCGCTGGGCGTGCTGCTGTTCTTCGAGTCGCGGCGGGTCGAGCGCGCCTACACCGCCTATACCGAGAGCGAGCGTCGTTTTCGCATGGCCGTGGAGGCCGCACGCTGTGGCATCTGGGAATGGGACCTCTCGGAGGACAAGATCTTCATGTCCGACGTCACCGCGGCCCTGTTCGGCTGGAAGGGTGGCGTGGTCGACGGCCAGCAGGTGCTGGAGCGGGTCTCGGAAGGCCACCGCGACGGCCTGCGCGAGGCGCTGGGCACCGCCGCGGTCTATGGCGGCTTCGACGTCTCGTTCCGGGTCCCCAGCCTTACGGGCGGGCGGCCGGTCTGGATCGACGCGCGCGGCCAGGGTTTCGGCAAGAGCCCGGAAGGCGGCTACGCCCGGATCATCGGCGTGGCCCTGGACGTGACCGAGGAGCGCCTGGCCCAGGCCCGCGCCCAGGCCGCCGAGACGCGCCTGCGCGACGCCATCGAAAGCGTGTCCGAGGCCTTCGTGCTCTGGGACCGACAGGGTCGCCTGCTGATGTGCAACAAGAACTACCGCAGCTTCTTCCGCCTCGAGCCCCAGATGCTGAAGCCGGGCGCCGCGCGCGAGGAGCTGGAGCGTCACGCCCGGCTGGCGATCCGCCAGGAGTTCCCTTCGCTGGGTGGCCGCAAGGGCGTGCGCGAGGCCGAGCTGGTGGACGGCCGCTGGGTGCAGATCTCCGAGCGCACCACCGCCGAGGGCGGCCTGGTGGTCACCGCCGCCGACATCACCGCGCTGAAGGCCCAGGAGGAGGCGCGCCGGGTCAACGAGGAAGAGCTGCGCCGCGCGGTCGTCAATCTGGAGCGCAGCCAGGAACAGCTTTCCGAACTGGCCCGCAAGTACGAGAACGAGAAGGTCCGCGCCGAGGGCGCCAACCAGGCCAAGAGCGAGTTCCTGGCCAATATGAGCCACGAGCTGCGCACGCCGCTGAACGCCATCAACGGCTTCTCCGAGATCATGGTGGGCGAGATGTACGGGCCGCTCGGCGACGGCCGTTACAAGGACTACGCCCGCGACATCCTGAACTCGGGCCAGCACCTGCTCGCCCTGATCAACGACATCCTCGACATGTCGAAGATCGAGGCCGGCAAGATGAACCTGCGCTTCGAACCGGTGTCCATCGAAGAGGTGGCCGAGGACGCCATCCGCCTGGTGCGCAACCGCGCCGAGGCCGCGGGCCTGGAGTTGCGGCTCGACTTCAGCGACCTGCCCGAGGTCGAGGCCGACTACCGGGCGATCAAGCAGGTGCTGCTGAACCTGCTTTCCAACGCCATCAAGTTCACCCCGCGCGGCGGGACCATCACCGTGGGCGCCGAGCGCCGCGAAGACCCGCTGGGCGAGCGGGTGCGGGTGATCGTGCAGGACACCGGGATCGGCATCCCGCCGGAAGACCTCGCCCGCCTGGCCAGACCGTTCGAGCAAATCGAGGGCCAGCACACCAAGACCCAGCAGGGCACGGGCCTGGGCCTGGCGCTCACCAAGTCGCTGGTGGAGATGCACGGCGGCCTCTTGGACCTGCGCAGCGCCCCGGGCCAAGGCACCAGCGCCATGTTCTCCCTGCCGGTCCGGCAGGCCACCGTGGCGCTGATCGCGGCGGCGCGTTAGACCGGTCCGGTCCACCCCTTCCATCGGGGGATTGGGCCGGAGACGTTCAATGTTCCAGAGGTTCGAGGACGCCCTGGCCAAGGCCGTCGAGACGGGCCGCATCGCCGGCGGGGTCGCCTTGATCGCCGACCGCGAGGGCATGACCTACAGCCACGCGGCCGGCGTGCGCACGGCGGGCGGGCCAGCGCCGATGGACCTCGACACCGTCTTCTGGATCGCCTCGATGACCAAGGCCATCGCCTCGGTCGCAGCCCTGCAGCTGGTGGAGCGTGGCCAGCTCACCCTGGACGGCGACCTCGCGTCCCTGGTTCCCGAGCTCGGCGCCTTGCAGGTGCTGGAAATCGCCGCGGACGGGACCCGCAGCCTGCGCCCGGCCAAACGAGGGCCCACCCTGCGCGAGCTGCTGACGCACACCTCGGGCTTCGCCTACGGCTTCTCGAGCGCCGACCTGGACGCCCACGTCCAGGAGACCGGCGCGCCCAACGCCAACAACGGAACCCGCGCGGCGCTGGTCCAGCCGCTGCTGTTCGATCCCGGCGAGGGCTGGTTCTACGGCATCGGCATCGACTGGGCCGGCGTGGTCATCGAGGCCGCGAGCGGCCAGCGGCTGGACGCCTATCTCGCCCAGAACATCACCGGCCCGCTCGGCATGGCCGACACCGGCTTCGGCGCCGACCCCGCCCGCCTGGCCGGCGTCCATGTGCGCGGGCCGGAGAGCCTGATCCAGATTCCCTTCGGCTTCCCGCCCAGCCCGGAAGTCCATTCGGCCGGGGGCGGCCTCTACGCCACCGCCCCGGACTACGGCCGCTTCCTGCGCATGCTGCTGAACGGCGGCGAGCTGGACGGCGAGCGTGTGCTGTCCGCGGACGGCGTGCGCGGCCTTTCCGAGGTCCAGACCGGAAACCGCCGCACCGGCTGGTGGACGACGGCCCAGCCCAATCTCAGCAACGACTTCGACCTGCATCCCGGCCTGCCCGCCGGCCATGGCCTGGCGACCATGGTCGCGCCGCAGGACCTGCCCGAGGGCCGCCGGGCCGGCAGCCTCGCCTGGGGCGGCCTGGCCAACACCTACTACTGGGTCGATCCGGCGGCGGGTCGGGCCGGCGTGCTGATGACCCAGCTCCTGCCCTTCGGCGATCGGGAGGTGCTGGCGCTGTTCAAGGCCCTGGAGCGGGACGCCTATGGCGTCGCCTAGGAAGCCCACCGTGCTGCGACGGACTTTGCTGATGGCGGCGCCGGTGGGCCTTGCGGCCGGCGCGGCCCAGGCGGGAGGTGCTGTCTTGTCGACCACGAATTCCAACGGACGCATGAGGGCGCGGGAGATCGGCCTGGTCCCTGGCGTGCTGAAGCCTGGCAAGCTGAACGCCATCACCGACGTCGCCGACGTGCGCGTGGGCCAGGTGACGATCGTCGAGGGCGACCGCGTGCGCACCGGCGTCACCGTCATCCTCCCGCACGGCGGCAACCTGTTCCAGGACAAGGTCCCCGCCGGGCTCACCGTCGCCAACGGCTTCGGCAAGCTGATGGGATCGACCCAGGTGGGCGAACTGGGCGAGATCGAGACGCCGATCGCGCTGACCAACACCCTGTCGGTGTCCCGCGCCGCCGAGGCCCTGATCGACTGGACCCTGGAGCAGCCCGGCAACGAGCGGGTGGCCTCGGTCAACGCCGTGGTCGGCGAGACCAACGACGGCAACCTCAACGACATCCGCCACCGCGGCGTCACGGTGGCTCATGTGCGCCAGGCCATTGCGGCGGCTGCGGGCGGGCCGGTCGCAGAGGGCTGCGTCGGCGCCGGCACGGGCACCGTCGCCTTCGGCTGGAAGGGCGGCGTCGGCACCAGCTCCCGCGTCCTGCCCAAAAAGCTGGGCGGCTGGACGGTGGGCGCCCTGGTGCAGACCAACTACGGCGGCGTGCTCTCGATGGCCGGCGCGCCGGTGGGCCGCGAACTCGATCGCTATGACCTGAAGGACTTCGTGGAGGACGGCAGCGCCGACGGCTCCTGCATGATGGTGGTCGCCACCGACGCCCCACTGAGCGACCGCAACCTCACCCGGCTGGCCAAGCGCGCTATCGTGGGCCTGGCCCGCACCGGCTCCACCTTCTCCAACGGCTCCGGCGACTACGCCATCGCTTTCTCCACCGCCGCCGAGGTGCGCCGCACGCCGGAGCGCCGGGCGCGCTTGGGGACCTATAGCGAGCTCTCCAACGACTTCGCCTCGCCCCTGTTCGCCGCCGCCGCGGAGGCGACGGAGGAGGCGATCTACAACTCGCTGCTGATGGCGACCACGACCCACAGCATCGATATGACCGGAAAGCCGGTGACGGTGGAAGCGCTCGACATCGCCGCCGTCCGCCGCATCCTGGAGAAGCACGGCTTGGTGCGCGGCTAGCGACAGCCTTCGGCGTTTCCCCCTTGCGCCGAAGGGCGTATCCCCCAACCTCTAGATGGGGTGGCCCAAGGAGGCCCTGATTGGCGTCGCCGTTTGATGGATATGAGGTCGAGGTCGGCATGCGCCCCGAGGCGCAGGAGTGGCCTTTCGACCTGGACCGGATGCTGTCCTCGGTCGTGGCGCTGGAGGCGCGCGTGTCCCCCGACGCCTTCACCGCCCAGACCTTGGGCGTCGACCGGATCGGCAACGCCACGGTGCTGAACGCCGGCGGCCTGGTGCTGACCATGGGCTATCTGGTGATGGAGGCCGAGGAGGTCACCCTCACCCGCAACGACGGGGTCCGCGTGCCGGCGCATGTGCTGGGCGTCGACGCGGTGACCGGCTTTGGCCTGGCCCAGGCGCTGGAGCCGCTGGACCTGCCGCCCTTGCCGCTGGGCGACTCGCGCAAGCTCAAGGCCGGCGGCCGGGTGATCATCGCCGGCGCCGGCGGACGCGCCCATGCCGCCGACGGCCAGGTGCTCGCCCGCATGCGCTTCGCCGGCTACTGGGAGTACCTGCTCGACGACGCGATCATGACCGGCCCGGCCCATCCGCACTGGAGCGGGGCTGCGCTGGTGGATGGGTCCGGCGCCCTGGTCGGCGTGGGCTCGCTCGCCCTGCAGGGCCAGACCCGCGACGGCGAGGCCGCGCCGCTCAACATGTTCGTGCCCAGCGAACTGCTCCCGCCGATCCTCGACGACCTGGCGAGCGGGCGGCCGGCGCATCCGCCCCGGCCCTGGCTGGGCGTGCTGGCCCAGGATTTCCGCGACCATGTGGTGATCGTGGGCGTCAATCCGCGCGGTCCCGCCGCCCGGGCCGAGCTGCGCGCCGGCGACATCATCCGCGCCGTGGGCGCGACACCGGTCACCGAGCTGGCGGGCTTCTACAAGGCGCTCTGGGCCCAGGGCGAGCCGGGCGCGCTGATCCCGCTGCGGATCGAGCGCGAGGGCGACGAGTTCGACCTCGAGGTCCGCTCTGCCGATCGCGGCGCCCTGCTGAAGAAGCCCAGGCTGAACTGACGCGGCGATCATTCGGCAGGTTGCGGAGCCTCGGCTCTCAGCGCGGAGTTCTAGAGATCTCGAGTTCGGAGATCTCATCATGCGTAAGACATTGATCCTGTTCGCCGCCGTGTCGCTCGCCGGCCTCGCCGGACGCGGCCTCGCCCAATCGGACGGCGATCTGCGCGGCTTCGTCGAGGACGCGATCCGCGGCGACAATTCCGAGATGATGCTGGGCAAGCTGGCGGCCAGCCACGCCGTGGACCCCGCCGTCCGCGACTATGGCCGGATGCTGCACGACGACCATGCCAACAATCGGGACAAGGCCGTGGCCGTCGCCCATCAGGTCGGCGCCGACGTCACCGACCGGTCGAACGGCGAGGCCGTCCGGGAGATGAGCAAGCTGGAGAACACCTATGGCCGGGCGTTCGACCGCGAGTTCGTCCGCTACATGATCGCCGACCACAAGAAGGACATCGCCGCCTTCCAGGACGCGGCGCAACGCGGCGGCCCCGCCGGACAGTTCGCCGCCGACACCCTGCCCGACCTGCACCGCCATCTGGACATGGCCGAGAAGCTGAGCGGCTAGTCCGACCCGACGATCGTCCCATAGGCCCGATGCGCCGCCGCCTGGGCTGTGGCCAGCCGTGTCTTCAGCTGGCGGAAGTCGCGCGCTGCGCCGGCGCGGGCCAGCAGGGCGCGGAAGGCGGCCGGCTCGGAAGCCGGATCGGGGTTGTCGCCCAAGGCCACCTTGAGGAGCTGGGTCAGGTCCTGCTGCAACCGCCAGGCCGCTTCCAGGTCGCGCACCGGTCCCTCCGGCGCCAGGCCCGCCGCCGCCAGGGCCGAAAGCGCCGCGGCGGTGTTGGGCTCCAGCGGCCCGGCGTCCGCGGCGTGGACCAGTTGCAGGAACTGGGCGGCGAATTCGATATCCACCAGGCCGCCGGGACCCAGCTTCAGGTCCCACTCGCCCTTCGGCGGCCGCTCGCGAGCCATCAGGTCGCGCATCTCGCGCACGTCCAGGGC
The DNA here is from genome assembly GCA_018241625.1 of Pseudomonadota bacterium. Classification (GTDB taxonomy): domain Bacteria; phylum Pseudomonadota; class Alphaproteobacteria; order Caulobacterales; family Caulobacteraceae; genus Phenylobacterium. Next base: position 20,200 of record JAFEDM010000536.1, read on the forward strand.
CGTCCTGGCGCGGTCGCGCGGACGGCGCAGCGCCGCCTCGATCGCCCGGGCGGCGTCAGCGGCGAAGGCGTCGCTTGTGGCCCAGACGACCCGCGCGCGGGTCAGCGCCAGCAACTCCCAGGTCTCCGCCTCGGCCGCATAGTAGTCCCCGAAGGCCGTGAAGCTCACCGCCACCGGCCCCTTTGTGCCGGACGGGCGCAGCTGCATGTCCACCTCGTAGAGGCCGCCCTGCGCGGTGGGCGTCGACAGCGCCGCGATCAGCCGCTGGGTGAAGCGGCCGAAGAAGGTGGCGGCGTCCCAACCCTTCACCTCCGACATGGCGGCAGGGTCCGCCGCGCGGTAGAGCGTCATCAGGTCGAGGTCGGAGCCGGCGCTCATCTCGCGTGAGCCGCACTTGCCCAGCGCCACCACGGCGACCTCGCCCGCAAAGGCGCCGCCAAGGCGTTCGGTCTCCGTGAGCGCCGCCTTCGCCAGGGTCGCGACGCAGAGGTCGGCGAGGTCGGCGAAGGCCTGGCCGGCGACCACGGCGCTCGCCGAGCCGCTCATCACCTGCACGCCCACGCGGAAGGCCTGCTCGCGATGGACGATGCGCACGGCGTCCATGGCGCCCTCGAACCCCTCGGAGGCGGCCACCGCCTGCTGCATGGCCGGGCCGTCCTCGGCCAGGTCGATGGGGGCGAAGAAGCCGCCGTCCAGCATGGCGTCGATGGCGGCGGGCCGCCGCGCCAGGGTCGCCGCCAGGCGCGGCGCGAAGGCCATCACCTGCACCACGAGCTCGAACAGTTTCGGCTGGGCCAGGAACAGCGACTGCAGCTGCACCCCGCTCGACAGGTGGGCGAAGAAGTCGCCGAAGCGGGTGAAGGCGGGGTCCGGCGCGCCGGTCGCCTGGGCGGCGTCCAATAGGCGCGGCGCGAGGCGGGTGAAGAGTTCGCGCCCGCGCTCCGTGGCCGTCGCGGGGATGTGGCCGTGGTGCCAGCCGCGGATGGTCTGGGAGACCTGAGCGGGGTTGGAGAACCCCATGCGCTTCAGGGTCGAAAGCGTCTCCGGATCGTCGTCGACGCCGGTGAACACCAGGCTGCCGAAGCGCGAGCTGAGCGGCTCCTCGGCCGGAAAGAGCTCGCCATAGCGGGCGTTCACGCCCTTCAGCGTGCGCGTCACCGCGGCGTCGAAGGCGCGCAGGTTGTCGTAGCCGGAAAGCGCCGCCACCCGCTTCCGGTCGGCGTCGGCCTCCGGCAGCTTGTGGGTCTGCTCGTCGGCCAGCATCTGCACCCGGTGCTCCGTGGCGCGCAGGAAGCGGTAGGCCTCGGTCAGCTCGGCGCAGGTTTCCGGCGTCACATGGCCGGCCTCGGTAAGCGCGGCGAGCGCATCCAGGGTGCGGTTGGACCGCAGCTCCGGGTGGCGGCCGCCCAGGATCAGCTGCTGGGTCTGGACGTAGAACTCGATCTCGCGGATGCCGCCGGTCCCCAGCTTCAGGTCGACGCCCTTAGCCGCCACGCGCTCGTCCACCTTATGGGCATGGATCTGGCGCTTGATCGAATGGATGTCGGCGATGGCCGCGAAGTCGAGGTTTCGCCGCCAGACGAAGGCTTGCAGCTCGCGCAGGAACGCCTCGGCGGCGGGCACGTCCCCGGCGCAGGGCCGCGCCTTGATGAAGGCCGCCCGCTCCCAGTTCTGGCCGACGCTCTCGTAGTAGTCCATGGCCGCCGCCAGGGGCACGGCGGGCGGCGTCGAGGCCGGGTCGGGCCGCAGCCGCAGGTCCATGCGGAAGACATAGCCGTCGGGCGTGCGCGCCTGCATCAGGTCCGACAGCCGCTGCGTCAGGCGCACCGCGAACGCCTGCGCCTCGACGCCCTCGGCCAGCGGCATGGCGTCCGGATCGAAGAAGACCGAGACGTCGATGTCGCTGGAATAGTTGAGCTCGAAGGCGCCCTGCTTGCCCATGGCGACGCAGAACCAGCCGGGCACAGGCCCCTCGGCGCCCTGCCCCAGCCGCGTGATGCGGCCGGCCTCCAGTTCCGCGCGCGCGGCGACGGTCAGCGCCGAAGCCACCGCGGCGTCGGCGAAGCGGGTGAGCGCGCCGGTCACCTGGTCCAGGTCCCAGACGCCGCCGAGGTCGCAGAGCGCGGTCAGCAGGTGCAGCTCCTGCTTCAGGAGACGCAAGGCCGCCGTCGCCTCATCCTGCGCGAGGGCCGCCGCCGCCTCGGTCCGAGTGAGGAGCTCGCCCAGACGGCTGTCCGGATCGGCGGCCAGCAGCGCGTCCAGCCGCTCGGGATCGCGGCGCGCCAGGCTGGCCAGATAGGGCGAGGCGGCGAAGACGGGCGCGAGCGCCGGCCAGGCGGCGGCCAGCCGGTCGCTCGACACCTCTTCGGCCAGCACCGTGCGCAACCGCTCGGCCGCCTTCGGCTCGACGTCCGGTCCGCAGGGCTTCAACTGATCGGCCAGCACCATGGCGCGTGCTTAGCAGCCCCTCTTGCGCGGAGCGACCTTCGGGAGGTCGGCGGTTAGAAGCCTCCCGGGTGCAGCCCCGGCGCTTCCTGGCCCGTGCGGGCGACGTATTCCGTATAGCCGCCGCCGTACTGATGGACGCCGTCCGGCGTCAGCTCCAGCACGCGGTTCGACAGGGCGCCCAGGAAATGGCGGTCGTGCGAGACGAAGAGCATGGTGCCCTCGAAGTCCGCCAGGGCCGCCACCAGCATCTCCTTGGTCACCATGTCGAGGTGGTTGGTCGGCTCGTCGAGCACCAGCAGGTTCGGCGGATCGAACAGCATCTTGGCCATGACCAGGCGCGCCTTCTCGCCGCCGCTGAGGACGCGGCAGGGCTTTTCGACATCGTCGCCCGAGAAGCCGAAGCACCCCGCGAGCGTGCGCAGCGCGCCCTGGCCCGCGTGCGGGAACGACCCGTCCAGGGACTCGAAGATCGTCTCCTCGCCGTCCAGCAGGTCCATGGAGTGCTGGGCGAAATAGCCCATCCTGACGCTGGCCCCGATGTTGACCGTGCCCTGGTCGGGCGCGACCGCGCCGGCCACCAGCTTCAACAGCGTCGACTTGCCCGCGCCGTTGGCGCCCAGCACGCACCAGCGTTCCTTGCGGCGCACCAGGAAATCCAGACCCTCATAGATCGGCTGGGCGCCGTAGCCCTTGTGGATGTTACGCAGGCTGATCACGTCGTCGCCCGAGCGCGGCGGGCTCCTGAACTCGAACTGGACCGACTGGCGGCGGCGCGGCGCCTCGACGCGTTCGATCTTGTCGAGTTTCTTCACCCGGCTCTGGACCTGGGCGGCGTGGCTGGCGCGCGCCTTGAACTTCTCGATGAACTTGATTTCCTTGGCCAGCATCGCCTGCTGGCGCTCGTACTGCGCCTGGCGCTGCTGTTCGCTCAGCGCCCGCTGCTGATCGTAGAAGTCGAGGTCGCCGGAGTAGCTAATCAAACTTCCCGCGTCGATCTCCACCACCTTGCCGATGATCCGGTTCATGAAGGCGCGATCGTGCGACGTCATCAGCAGGGCGCCGTCGTAGTCTTTCAGGAACGCCTCCAGCCAGATCAGGCTTTCCAGGTCGAGGTGGTTGCTGGGCTCGTCTAGCAGCATGGCGTCGGGCCGCATGAGCAGGATGCGAGCCAGGGCCACGCGCATCTTCCAGCCGCCGGACAGCAGGCCGACATCGCCGTCCATGCGCTCCTGGCTGAAGCTCAGGCCGGCCAGCACCTCGCGCGCCCGCGCGTCCAGCGCATAGCCGTCCAGTTCCTGGAAGCGTTCCTGCACCTCGCCATAGCGGTGGATGATGGCGTCAAGCTCGTCAGCTTGGTCCGGATCGACCATGGCCGCCTCGAGCTTGGCCATTTCGGCGGCCAACGCGCTGACGGGACCGACACCGTCCATCACCGCGGCGACCGCGCTCTGACCCGACATCTCGCCGACGTCCTGGCTGAAGTAGCCGATGGTGATGCCTGGGTCGGTCGCGAGCACGCCGCCGTCGGGCTGTTCCTGCCCGGTGATCATGCGGAACAGGGTCGTCTTGCCGGCCCCGTTCGGGCCGACCAGCCCGACCTTCTCGCCCTTCTGCACGCCCATCGAGGCTTCGATGAACAGGATCTGGTGGCCGTTCTGCTTGGAGATGTTGTCGAGGCGGATCATGGGGCGGTCTGC
>JAFEDM010000537.1 GCA_018241625.1 Pseudomonadota bacterium
CAGGGTCTGTTCCACCTTGGTGAGCGCGGCCAGATCCGGATAGTCGCTCGGCATGTGCTTGCCGGGCTTCGATCTCCAAGAGGCTGGCGTCCACTGTTCCGTCATCGTCCTACTCCACGCCCGCCGGGTCGCTGTCCGGCGGGAAGCCGGGCGTTCTACTCCAACAAGATAGGTGCGGTCGAATCGCGGCGCCGCTTGGACGGACGGCCGAAAACACGGAATTCACCGAAAAACTCGCGGATGCGGGCAGGCCCTTCCAATCCGGGCGAGACACGGAAAACGCTGAAGGCTGTGGCTCGACCGGGAAAGGTCAGATCGGCCTTGGGGTAATTCCACGAATTCGGTGTCTTCGGTGGTGCGCCCTACTCGACCTTCAAGGGCTCGCGGGTCTGGAAGTTCAGGACCGTGAGCACGGCGACGAGGGCGCCCAGGCCCAGCCACCATTCCTGCCAGACGCCGAAGTTGACGCCGAACAGGATGTAGACCGAGGCGCTGGCGGCCGCCGCGGCGGCGACCAGGCGGGTCTGCAGACGTCCCTGGCGCGGCTGGGCGAGGCCCGCGAAGGCGATGCCCCAGAACGAGGCCGCCAACACGGCGCCGACCACGCCGAGCTCCATCCAGACCTGCAGGGGCTGGTTGTGCGGGTGCAGCTTGATGCCCGGGGCGAAGCTGCGGCTGGCGTCGAGGCCCCAGCCCTGCAGCGGCCGCAGGCGGATCCAGTCGATGGCGTGGCTCCAGTAGCCCATGCGCATGGCGTCGGTCTGCGGCACGGCGGCCTCCAGGGCGCCGTAGTCGAAGAAATGGCGCACCGCCCAGACGATCGCCGGCATGGTCAGGAAGAGGACGGCCGCGACGCCGGCCAGCAGGCGCGGTCCGCCGGTCGGCCAGCGCCAGACCAGGAGCGCCGCCAAGGGGGCCACGATCAGGGCCAGCACCGGGGCGTCGTCGCCGAAGGCCAGCGCCGCAGCCCCTGCCCCGGCCGCCATGGCCAGCGCCAGCCACGGCCGCGCCGCCCGCGATCCACCCACCGCGGCGATCGGCCAGAGCACGCCCATGACGTAGGTCGAATGGCCGATCTTGGCCTCGGCGATGTCGCGCCGCATGGGGCTCCAGACCTCGCGCAGGGCCTTGTAGAGCGCGCCCTGGGTCAGGCCCTCGGCCAGCAGCACAAGGCCATAGATGGCGCACCCCCAGGCCGCCACCTGCAGCGCGCGCCGGGCCAGCGCCGGGTCGGCGCGCCGGGCGACCAGGACGGCCGCCCCGTAGAGCGGCAGCTCGAACGCCAGCTTGAGGATGGTGCTCTCGCCCGGCTTGGTCGGGTGGTAGGGACTCCAGAGGGTGGAGACCGCCGCCCAGATCAGGGCCGCGAACAGGATGATCGCCGCTGGCCGGTCCTGCTCGCGCAGCCGCACGGCCGGCAGGCCCAGCAGCCCGACCAGGGTCGGGGCGATCCAGAAGTCGCGCGGCAGCAGCCAGGCCAGGAGCGGCACGGTGGCCATGGCCACAATCAGCACCCAGCCCAGGTAGACGGCCAGGCGTCGACTTTCGGCCCTTTGAGTCAGGCTTGCGCTCACGCCAGCCGATCCATCAGGCGACCTGGCCCATGGCCATGGGCACGTGTTTCTCGCGCATGGTGACCAGCTCTTCGGCGAGCGTCGGATGCACGGCGCAGGTCGAATCCCACTGGGACTTGGTCACCCCCATCTTGATGGCGATGGCGGCCATCTGGATCATCTCCGGCGCATCGGGGCCCACCACGTGGCAGCCGAGCACGCGCTCGGTTTCGGCGTCCACGATCAGCTTCAGCAGCGAGCGCTCGTCGCCGCCGAAGGCGTATTTCATGGGCTTCAATCGGGCCAGGTAGATGTCGACCTTGCCGTATTGCTTGCGCGCGTCCGCCTCGGTGAGGCCGACCGAGCCCACCGGCGGCTGGGAGAAGACGGCCGAGGCCACCATCTCGTGGTCGAAGGATGTGCGCTGGCCGTAGAACTCGGTCTGGGCGAAGGCCGCGCCCTCGCGGATCGCCACCGGGGTCAGGTTGATGCGGTCGGTGACGTCGCCCACGGCCCAGATGTTCTCGACACTGGTGCGCGAATAGTCGTCGACCTTGACCGCGCCACGCTCGGTGAGCTCGACGCCCGCGGTCTCCAGACCCAGGCCTTCGACGTAGGGTTCGCGGCCGAGGCAGAACATCACCACGTCGCTTTCCACGTGGTGGCCGTCGGTGAGGTGGCTGGTCAGGCCGCCCGCGGTCTTTTCGATCGATTTGTGCTGGCAGCCCAGCACCACCTTGATGCCCCGCTTTTCCAGTTCCTCGGCGAGATGGCTGCGCACGTCGTCGTCGAAGCCGCGCAGGACGTTGGGGCCGCGGTGGACCAGGGTCACGTCGACCCCCAGGCCGTTGAAGATGCCGGCGAACTCCACGGCGATGTAGCCGCCGCCAGCGATGACGATGCTCTTCGGCAGCCTCTCCAGGTGGAACGCCTCGTTGGAGCTGATGGCGTATTCGACGCCCGGCAGGTCCTTCGGCATCCAGGGCCGACCGCCGGTGGCGATCAGTATCTTGTCGGCGGTCTTGGTCCCGACGCCCTCGATCTCGACTGTGTGCGCGTCGATGAGCCGGGCCTTGCCGTGGGCCAGCTCGGCCCCGGCGTTCTGCAGGTTGCGGACATAGATGCCGGAGAGCCGGGCGATCTCCTTGTCCTTCTCCGCCAGGAAGGCCGGCCAGTCGAACCGGGTCTCGCCCACCGACCAGCCATAGGTCTCGGCGGTCTTGAAGTGCTTCGAGAACTCCGAGGCGTAGACCATGAACTTTTTGGGCACGCAGCCGCGGATCACGCAGGTGCCGCCGACGCGGTGCTCCTCGGCCACCGCCACGCGGGCGCCGGACATGGCCGCCAGGCGCGCCGCGCGCACCCCGCCAGATCCCGCGCCGATGACGAAGAGGTCGTAGTCGTATTGGGCCACCCGTGGCCTCCTTCCCGCCCTGGCTTCAGGGCTCAACAGTGATGACGCCGCCGTCGGTCCCGATCAGCGCGCGGTCGGCCAGGTCGAGGAACAGGCCGTGCTCCACGACGCCGGTCAGGCTTTTCAGCGCCGCGCCGAGGGCCGCCGGTTCCTCGATCCGGCCGCAAGCTGCGTCATAGATGAGGTTGCCGTTGTCGGTTCGCACGGGGCCGGCGTCGGTTACACGCAGACGGGGCGCCACGCCGATCTCGAATTCGGCCAGGACGTCGCAGATCCGGTCCGCCGTTGTCTTGTGCCCGAAGGCGACGACCTCGATCGGCAGAGCGTAGCGGCCCAGCAGCGGCACCTGCTTGGCGGCGTCGCCGATGACCACGCAGCGCTTGGAGGCTTCCCACACCAGCTTCTCGCGCAGCAGGGCCGCGCCGCCGCCCTTGATCAGCGACAGGCCGGGGCCGATCTCGTCCGCGCCGTCGATCGTGAGGTCGATGGTCCGCGTCTCGCCGAGCTCGGCGATCTTCAGCCCGAGGCTGGAGGCCAACTCGGCGGTGGCTTGGGAGGTGGCGACACAGGTCAGCCCCGCAAGCCCTCGCGCGCCCAGCGCCTTCACGAACCAGGCGGCCGTCGAGCCGGTGCCCAGGCCGACCACCATGTCGGCTTCCACCAGGGCCGCGGCGGCCTCGCCGACCGCGCGCTTCTGATCCTCGGCGCTGCTCAAGGCTTGGCCGCCTTCGCCGCCTTGGCCGCGAGCTTGCGGGCGCGGAACTTGGCGGCCCAGCCCTCGCGCTCCACCTGCTGGCCGCGTTCGACCGCCAGGGCGTCGGCGGCGACGTCCTTGGTGATCACCGAGCCTGAGCCGGTGTAGGCGCCGGCGCCCACCTTCACCGGGGCCACCAGGGCGGTGTTGGAGCCGATGAAGGCCCCCTCGCCCACATGGGTCTGGTGCTTGTCGAAGCCGTCGTAGTTGCAGAAGATCGTGCCCGCGCCGATGTTCGCGCCGGCCCCGACGACGCCGTCGCCCAGGTAGGTCAGGTGGTTGGCCTTGGCGCCCTTGCCGACGGCGACCTTCTTCACCTCCACGAAGTTGCCGATATGGGCGTCCTCACCGATGTCCGCTCCGGGACGCAGCCGCGCATAGGGGCCGATCAGCGCGCCCTCCTTCACCACCGCGCCCTCCAGATGGCTGAAGGCGCGGATCACGGCGCGGGTCTCAACGCGCACGCCGGGCGCGAAGACCACGAACTGCTCGACGGTCGCGCCGGGCTCGATCTCGGTGTCGTAGGCGAAGTGCACCGTCTCCGGCGCCACCAAGGCCACGCCGTCGGCCAGGAACTGGGCCCGGCGGCGGTCCTGGAAGATGCGCTCGGCCTTGGCGAGCTGGGCCGGGGTGTCGCAGCCCATGACCGCGGCTTCGGGGGCGCTGTGGGCGCGCACGGCCTTGCCGTCGCCGACCGCCAGGCCGACCACGTCGGTCAGGTAGTACTCGCCCTTGACGTTCTTGTTGTCGACGCGGCCCAGCCAGCCGAACAGGGCCGCGCGGTCGGCGACCATCATGCCGGCGTTGCAGAGCCGCACCGTCTTCTCGGCCTCCGAGGCGTCGCGCGCCTCGACGATCCGCAGCACCTGGCCACCCGGGCCGGTGATCACCCGGCCGTAGAGCAGCGGGTCGGCCGGCTCGAAGGCCATCATGGCGATATCGGCGCCGGTTTCGCGCAACTCGAACAGCGGCCCGAGGTCGTCGGGGCCAAGCAGCGGGGCGTCGGCGTAGGTGATGACCACGTCGCCGTCGAAGCCGGCCAGGGCGTCCTTGGCCGCCAGCACCGCGTGGGCGGTGCCGAGCGGCGGGTCCTGCACGGCCGTCGCGCCGGCGCCCAGCCTAGCCTCGGCCGCGGCGCGGACCTCGGCGTTGGCGGTCCCGACCACCACCACGATCTTCTCACAGCCCAGGGCCTGGACCGTGTCGATCATGCGGTCGAGCATCGCCCGGCCGCCCACCTTGTGCAGCACCTTGGGCGTGGCGGACTTCATCCGTGTGCCCTGTCCGGCGGCAAGGATCACGGCGGCGCGCGCGGTCATTGGGCAAGGCCTCCGGGCTGGCGATTCATCGGTTCGATGGGAGCCTTACCAAGCCTTGTCGCCGGGGGCGAGAAGGCGCTAGCGTCCGCGCCTCTTCTCGGGGGAATCCTGCATGAAATCGCGTACCGGTGTTGTCGCTCTTCTGTCCGCCTGCGCCGTGGGCGCGCTCACCTTCGGACTGCCGCTTTCGACCGCCGCCGCGCCGGCCCCGGCGATGGACCAGAAGGCCCTTGAAGCCAAGCTCGACGCCGCGATCGATCCGGCCGAACTGGGCCGCTGGCTGAAGGACCTGGCGTCACAGCCGAACCACGTGGGCTCTGCGCACGACAAGGCCAACGCCGAATGGATGGCCGCCCAGTTCAAGAGCTGGGGCTGGGACGCCAAGCTCGAAACCTATGACGTCCTCTATCCGACGCCGATCAGCGAAAGCCTGGAGCTGGTGGGCGGCGCCGGCGCGCCGTTCAAGGCGACCCTGACCGAAAAGCCGATCCCCGGAGACGAGCCCACCTTCACCAAGGACGCCCTGCCCGCCTACGTCGCCTTCCAGGGCGACGGCGACGTGACCGCGCCCCTGGTCTACGCCAACTACGGCATGCCGGAGGACTATCTGGCGCTCGAGAAGATGGGCGTCTCGGTGAAGGGCAAGATCGTCATCGCCCGCTATGGCGGCGGCTGGCGCGGCCTGAAGCCCCTGCTGGCCCAGATGCACGGCGCGGTCGGCGCGATCATCTATTCCGACCCCAAGGACGACGGCTACGCCACCGACGAGGTCTATCCGAAGGGCCCGGCGCGTCCGCCGCAGGGCTTCCAGCGCGGCTCGGTGGCCGACATGCCGATCTATCCGGGCGACGTGCTGACCCCGGGCGTCGGCGCAACCAAGGACGCCAAGCGGCTCGACCGCAAGGACGCCAAGACCATCCTGAAGATCCCCTGCCTGCCGATCGGCTACGGCGACGCCCAGGTGCTCCTGTCGGCGCTGGAGGGGCCGATCGCGCCCGCCAACTTCCGCGGCTCCCTGCCGATCACCTATCACGTGGGCGGCGGCGACGCGGCCAAGGTCCACCTGGCGGTCAAGTCGGACTGGTCGATGAAGACCCTCTATGACGTCATCGCCAACCTGAAGGGCTCGGAAGCGCCGAACGACTGGATCGTGCGCGGCAACCACCACGACGGCTGGGTGATGGGCGCCTCCGACCCGCTGTCCGGCATGGTGGCCGAGCTCGGCGAGGCGAAGGCGCTCGGCCAACTGGTGAAGAGCGGCTGGAAGCCCAAGCGCACCATCGTCTACGCCAGCTGGGACGGCGAGGAGCCCAGCCTGTTGGGCTCGACCGAATGGGCCGAGACCCACGCCGAGGAGCTGAAGGCCAAGGGCGTGGTCTACATCAACTCCGACGGCAACGGCCGCGGCTTCTTCCGCGCCGAGGGCAGCCACGCCTTCCAGCATTTCGTCAACGAAGTCAGCGCCGACGTGAAGGATCCTGAGACCGGGGTTTCGGTGCGGGACCGCGCCCGCGCCCGCCTGGCCGTGGGCATGGCCGAGGGTGGCGGCCGCGGCGGCGGGGAGAACAATTCGCCGCAGATGAAGGCGGCGGCGCAGGACCCGGCCAAGGACATCCCGATTGGCGCTCTCGGTTCCGGGTCGGACTATTCGACCTTCCTGCAGCACCTGGGCCTGCCGTCGATCGACTTCGGCTATGGCGGCGAGGGCGAGAGCGGCGGCGTCTATCACTCGCTCTACGACGACTACCAGCACCACAGCCGCTTCGTGGACCCGGGCTTCGTCTATGACGCGACCCTGGCCCGGACCGTGGGCCGTGCGGTGATCCGCCTGGCCGACGCCGACCTGCCGGTGCAGCGCTATGGCGACTTCGCCGATACGGTCTCGACCTATCTCGACGAGGTGAAGAAGCTGGCGGACACCAAGCGCGACGAGGCCAAGACCCAGGCGCGCCTGCTGTCCGGCAACGCCTTCAACCTGGCGGCGGACCCGACCAAGACCCACGTCAATCCGGAGCCTCTCGCCCAGTCGCCGACCTTCGACTTCAAGCCGCTCGAGGCGGCGGTGGCGAAGCTGAAGACCAGCGCCGGGGCCTTCGACGCCGCCCTGGCGTCCAAGGGCGCGGGCCTTTCCAAAGCCCAGAAGGTGAAGCTGGACAACGTCGTGCGCCAGCTCGATCAGACCATGTTGCGGCCCGAAGGCCTGCCGGGCCGGCCCTGGTACATGAACATGGTCTATGCGCCCGGCCGCTTCACGGGGTACGGCGCCAAGACCCTGCCGGGCGTGCGCGAGGCCCTGGAGGAGCGCCGCTTCGACGACGCCAGGAAGTACATCGGGATCACGGCCGAAGCGCTGAACGCCTATGCCGCCGAGCTCGACAAGGCGACCGCGGTCGTGAATGGCAATTGAGGCCCCTGGGATGGCGGCGTTGAAGGACGCCGTCATCGCATTCGACCTGGACGGCACCCTGGTCGACACCGCCCACGACCTGGTGGGCACGCTGAACTGGCTGCTGCAGGATGAGGGCCATCCGCCCCTGCCCCTGGACGAGGCGCGGCCATTCATCGGCAAGGGCGCGCGCTGGCTGATCGAGCGCGGCTACACGGCGGCCGACGCGGCCCTGGCGCCCGATGAGGTCCAGCCGCGGTTCGACCGCTTTCTGGCCTATTACGAGGCGCACATCGCCGATGAAAGCCGCCCCTTCCCCGGCTGCATAGCGGCCCTGGAGACGCTGAAGGGCGCTGGGGCCAAGCTGGTGGTCTGCACCAACAAGCTGACCGGGCTCTCCACACGACTGCTGGACGAACTGGGCATGACCCCGCTGTTCGACGCGGTCATCGGCGCCGACCGCGCCCCGGCCATCAAGCCTGATCCCCGCCACCTGCTCACCGCCATCGCCGAGGTCGGGGGTGATCCCGGCCGCGCGATCATGGTCGGCGACGCCGGCACCGACGCGGGCGCGGCGCGCGCGGCGAATGTCAGCCTGGTGCTGGTAAGCTTCGGCTACACTGAAACCCCGGCGGCGGAGCTGGATCCGGACATCCTGATCGACCACTACGACCAGCTTCCCGACGCCTGTCGGCGGCTGTTGGGCGGGGTGTCCTGAAAGGCCCGGCTTTTCGGAAAGGCGATGGTGGATGCGACAGGGATTGAACCTGTGACCCCCTCGGTGTGGACGAGCCCGCTGAGCTAGGTGAGTTCCGGCGCTCGGTTTGGACGGCGGCGGCGCCTGGCCGCAGAAGCGTCTCGCCGCTTGCGGGGCGGAAAGGCCCACGCTATACGCCCACCTCCTCGCGGACAGCGTCGACTGTCCATGCGCGATATGGATGCGTAGCTCAGCGGGAGAGCACCTCGTTCACACCGAGGGGGTCACAGGTTCAATCCCTGTCGCATCCACCATCGCCCTCCCTTCGATGATCGCGGGCTCATAACGGAACGGTCGGCTGGCGACAGGCGTTCGCGGTGATCCATGCCCGCTTCCGCTCGCGCCTCATCTCCCGACAAAGGGCTCGCCTCCGGCGTGCTCGTGGTTTTCGGGGCGGGCGGCGACCTGACCAAGCGCCTGCTGGTCCCGGCGCTCTACAACCTCGCGCGCGCCGGGCGGCTGGCGGACGATTTCGAGCTGATCGGCCTGGACCACAACCCCGGCGACGACGCCAGCTTCGCCAAGGGCCTGGAAGCCTTCCTGCGGCAGGAGGCGGTCGACCCCAACAGCGAATTCGGCGGTGGCGAGATCGAGCCGAAGGCTTGGCGCTGGCTGGCCTCGCGCCTGCGCTACCAGGCCGCCGATTTCACCGACGCGGCGAGCTTTCAGGCCCTCGCCCAGCGCCTGAAGGACGCCGCCGGCGCCAAGCATGGCGTGCTCTTCTATCTGGCGGTGGCGCCGGACTTCGTCGCCCCGATCGTGGCCCACCTGTCAGAGGCCGGGCTAACGAAATCCGGGAAGGGCGGCTACCGGCGTGTGGTGGTCGAAAAGCCGTTCGGCACGGACGTCCGCTCCGCGGCGCGCCTGAACCGCCAGCTGCTGGAGCGGCTGGCCGAGGGGCAGATCTACCGGATCGACCACTTCCTCGGGAAAGAGGCCGTGCGCAACATCCTGGTGGCGCGCTTCGCCAACAGCGTGTTCGAGCCGCTGTGGAACCGGCTCTACGTCGACAACGTCCAGATCACCGCCGCCGAGACGGTGGGCGTGGAAGGCCGCGGCGCCTACTATGACGACGCAGGCGCCTTGCGCGACATGGTGCCGAACCACCTGATGCAGCTGCTGGCCCTGACCGCCATGGAGCCGCCCAACGCCCTCGACCCGGAAGCCATCGCCCTCGAGCGCGCGCGGGCGATCTCGGCGGTGCGGGTCTATACGCGAGCGCAGGCCGCGCGGAACGGCGTCCGGGGCCAGTATGGCGCGGGAACCGTGCTCGGCCGGCGGGTGGCGGCCTATCGACGCGCCCCGAAGGTGCGCCGCGACAGCGACACCGAGACCTTCGTCGCCCTGCGCCTCGAGCTCGACAACTGGCGCTGGCGCGGCGTGCCGTTCTACCTGCGGACGGGCAAGGCGCTGGGCGTCCACGCCACCGAGGTGGCGGTGCAGTTCAAGTGCGCGCCCAGCCTGCTGTTCCCGGATGATCGGCCCAACGACCTGGTCTTGCGCGTGCAGCCGCAGGCCGGCGTCTCGCTCGCCATGCAGGCCAAGCGGCCTGGACCCGAGCTCTCCATCGCCCCCGTCCGGCTAGCGTTCCGCTATGCCGACGCCTTTCCCGACGTCGCCGCCACCGGCTACGAGACCCTGCTCTACGACGCGCTGATCGGCGACCGGACCTCGTTCAAGACCGCCGCAGAGATCGAGCAGGGATGGCGCGTCGTGCAGCCCTTCCTCGACGCATGGAAGGACGGCGGCGACCTGCACGCCTATGCCGCCGGGTCCAACGGAC
>JAFEDM010000538.1 GCA_018241625.1 Pseudomonadota bacterium
GCCAGCTGGGCGGCGACGCAGACGTGGTCAGGCCTCACGTCGGCGACATGGCTCGACGCCAGCGCGCCCTTCCTGGACCTCGCGCGGACCCTGGCGGCGGACGGACCGGCCGCCTTGCGCGACGCGGAGGGCCGCCGCGCCGACCTTACCGCGGGCGGACCCTGGCCCCAGGCGGACGTGGTGGTGGCCAGCTATGCGCTCGCCGAGATCGTCGAGGACAGACAAGCTTCGATCATAGACGAACTGTGGAATTCCACCCTGGGCCTGCTGGTCCTCGTGGAGCCCGGAACGCCCGCCGGGTATGGCCGCCTGCTGAAGGCGCGCGAGCGGCTCATTTCCACCGGCGCGGCCCTCGTAGCGCCCTGTCCACACGCGGCGGCCTGCCCGCTGATCGCACCCGACTGGTGCCACTTCAGCGTCCGCCTGCCGCGCAGCCGCGACCATCGCCTGGCCAAGGGCGCGGAGGTTCCGTTCGAGGACGAGAAGTTCAGCTATCTCGTCGCCGCGCGCCCGGGGATCGCGCTCGAGCCGCGCCGGCCGCGCATCCTGGCGCCGCCGCGCGCCGGCAAGCCGGGCGTCCAGCTGAAGCTCTGCCTGCCGCAGGGCGCCGTCGAACAGCGCCTGGTCGCCAAGCGGGACAAGGCCGCCTTCGCAGCGGTGCGCCGACGAGGTTGGGGCGACGTAGTCTGACCAATCCGACCGCATGTCGCCGAAGTGGTTCCCGGATCGCGCGCCGGTGCTAAGGATGACGGCTCGAACTTCAGGAGGCCGAATGTTCCGTCCCGCGCTTGCCGCCCTCCTCGCCCTGGCCGTCGCCGCCCCGGCGCTCGCCCAGCCCAAGCCGGCCGCCAAGCCGAAGGCGCACGCGACCGCCGCGGCCGCCCCCAAGGCCCAGGTGCCGCCGATCGTCTACACCAAGCGGGTGCTGGCCAACGGCCTGCAGGTCTATGAGAGCCTCGACCGCTCGACGCCCAATGTGACGGTGCAGGTCTGGTACGGCGTGGGGTCGAAGGACGACCCGGCCGGCCGCTCCGGCTTCGCCCACCTCTTCGAGCACATGATGTTCAAGGCCACGCGCGACCTGCCGGCCGAGAGCTTCGACCGCCTGACCGAGGACGTCGGCGGCCTGAACAACGCGTCGACCTTCGACGACTTCACCAACTACTACGAGGTCGTGCCGGCCAACCACCTGGAGCGGCTGATCTGGGCCGAGGGCGAGCGGATGGGCTCCCTCGTCATCGACGAAGCCAACTTCAAGTCCGAGCGCGACGTGGTGAAGGAGGAGCTGCGCCAGCGGGTGCTGGCCTCGCCCTACGGCCGCCTGTTCCGCCTCTATGTGCCGCAGGCGACCTATTCGACCCATCCGTACCACCGCCCGGGCATCGGCTCGATCGAGGAGCTGAACGCCGCGACCATCGACGACGTCCGCGCCTTCCACGAGGAATACTACCGGCCGGACAACGCCGCCCTGATCGTGGTCGGCAATTTCGACAAGGCCCAGCTCGACGCCTGGGTCGACAAATACCTGGCGCCGCTGAAAGACCCGGCCAAGCCGGTCCAGCGGGTGACCGCGGTCGAACCCAGGCGCACCCACGCGGGCGTCTACAACGGCTATGGCCCGAATGTGCCGCTGCCGGCGGTGGTGATGACCTGGCTGGGGCCGCAGGCTTCGGACCCCGACGCGCCGGCGCTGAAGGTGCTGGACGCCATCCTGTCGGCCGGCAAGTCGTCGCGGCTCTACGACAGCCTCGTCTACAACAAGCAGATGGCGGCGGAGATCTATTCCAACGCCGACCTGCCGGCCCAGCCGGGCAACTTCGCGGTGGGCGCGATCATGGCGTCCGGCCACTCCATCGCCGAGGGCGAGGCCGCCCTGCTGGACGAGGTGAAGAAGATCCGCGGCAGCCCGCCCAGCGCCGCCGAGATGGCGACCGCCAAGAACCAGCTGATCGCCCAGAAGCTGCGCGAGCGCGAGACCATCGACGGGCGCGGCTTCGCGCTCGGCTACGCCCTGCGGATCAACGGCGACGCGGCCAAGGCCAACACCGAGCTCGCCGACCTGCAGGCCGTGACCCCCGCCGACGTGCAGCGGGTGGCGCAGAAGTACCTCGACCCCAACCTGCGCGAGACCATCACCTATCGCCCCGAGAGCGAGCGGCCGAAGGGCGAGAGCGAGCCCGCCGCGCCCACGCCGCCGAAGCAGGTGGCGACCTACACCGGCCCGGTATTCGCGCTCGCGCCCGAGGCCGAGCGCCAGAAGCCGCCGCCGGTGGGCAAGCCGGTCGAGCCGGTGCTGCCCAAGCCCGCCGAGAAGACCCTGGCCAACGGCCTGACGGTGATCGTGGCGCGGTCGTCCAGCCTGCCGCTGGTGACCGCCGACCTGACCATCAAGACCGGCGGCTGGGCCGACCCCAAGGGCCTGGCCGGCGCGACCTCGATGACCGCCGACATGCTGACAGAGGGCACCAAGACCCGCTCGGCTCAGACCATCGCCCAGCAGACCGAAGCCCTGGGCGCGACCCTGGAGTCGGGCGCCAACCTCGAGGCGTCGTCGGTCACCCTGAACGTCATGACCGACAAGCTGTCGGCCGGCATGACCATCATGGCCGATGTGGCGCGCAATCCGGCCTTCAAGCCCGAGGAGCTGGAGCGCCAGCGGGCCCAGGCGCTGGACGGCCTGCGCGTGGGCTACAACGACCCCGGCCAGGTGTCCGCCTACGCCGCGGCGCCGGTCGTCTTCGCCGGCACCGCCTTCGGCCATTCGCCCTCGGGCACGCCGGGATCGCTTCCGAAGCTCAAGCCGGCGGACCTCGCGGCCCTGCACAGCGCCTGGTTCCGGCCGGACAATGCGGTGCTGGTGCTGACCGGCGATATCAGCGCCGAGCAGGGCTTCGCCCTCGCGGAAAAGGCGTTCGGCAGCTGGGCCAAGCCGGCGTCGCCCCTGCCGTCGGCGCCTACCATCGCCCCGACCGGCCGGCCGCGCGCCGTGGTCATCGACGTGCCGGGCGCCGGCCAGGCGTCGGTGAACCTGGCCAAGGTCGGCATCCCGCGCAGCGACCCGGACTACTATCCCGGTATCGTGGCCAACACCCTGCTGGGCGGCGGCTACTCCTCGCGGCTGAACGAGGAGATCCGCATCAAGCGCGGGCTGTCCTACGGCGCCTCGTCGAACCTGTCGGCCAATCGATCCACCGGCTCGTTCCGCGCGGCGGCCCAGACCAAGAACGAGAGCGCCGTCCAGGTGGCCGACCTGATCGGCGAGCAGATGACCTCCATGGCCGCCACACCCGCGACGGCCGCGGAGCTCACCGCCAAGAAGTCCAACCTGATCGGCGGCTATGGCCGGCGGCTGGAGACCAGCACGGGCCTCGCCAACATCCTGGGCAACCTGGCGCTCTATGGCGTGCCGCTGGATGAGATCACCCGCTACACCGCCAAGGTGGACGCGGTGACCGCCGCCCAGGTGGAGGCCTTCGCCAAGCGGGTGATGGACCCGGCCCAGGCCAGCCTGATCATCGCCGGCGACGCCAAGACCTTCGCCGCCGACCTGAAGGCCAAGCGACCGGACCTGGAGGTGATCCCAGTCAGCCAGCTCGACCTGGACAGCCCGACGCTCAAGAAGTGAAGGATCACTTCGACGTCGCGGTCGTCGGCGTCGGCGCGGCCGGGATCGGCGCGCTGCGCCGGCTGGCCCGCACCGGGCTGGAGGTCGTGGGGCTGGAGGCGCGCGGGCGGGTCGGCGGACGCGCCCATACGCTCACGACCGCGCCCGGCTTTCCGGTGGACTGCGGGGCGGAGTGGCTGCATTCGGCCGACCACAATCCGCTGGTCGATCCGATCGCGCGAGCGGGCTTCACCGTCGACCGCTCGCCGCCGCACTGGATGCGCCAGGCGTTCAACCAGCACTTCACGCCGGACGAGCAGCGCGCCTATCGCGCCGCCTTCGACGCCCTGGACGAAAAGGTCGACGCCGCCGCCCGCATAGCCGCCAAGACCGGGGTCGACCGGCCGGTGTCGGAGCTGATGGCGCCAGGAGGCCGCTGGAACCCGCCGCTGGACGCCTTTTCCAGCTACTACAACGGCGCGGAGTTCGATTGCGTCTCGGTGGTCGACTATTCGGCCTATCAGGACAGCGGCGGGAACTGGCGGGTGCGCGAGGGCTATGGGACCGCGCTCAGCCACTTCGCCGATGCGGACCGGATCATGACGGCCTGCCCGGTCACCACCATCCGCCACGACGGTCCGGCGCTTCAGCTGGAAACCCCGCGCGGCGCGTTGACCGCCCGCGCGGTGATCGTCTGCGTCCCCACCTCGATCCTCAGCGAGGGCCGCCTGACCTTCGCGCCGGGCTTGCCGGGCAAGGCCGAGGCCGCCGCCGGCCTGCCGCTGGGCCTGGCCGACAAGGTGTTCCTGCAGGTCGCCGAGCCGGAAGGGCTGCCGGTGGAGGGCCATCTGTTCGGCCACATCGACCGCACCGAGACCGCCAGCTACCACCTGCGTCCCTTCGGGCGGCCCTATATCGAGGCCTTCCTGGGCGGCCGTTGCGCACGCGGGCTGGAGAACGAGGGCAAGGGCGCGCTCGCCGCCTTCGCCCTGGAAGAACTCGGCCAACTGATGGGCTCGGACTTCCGCCGCGGGCTTTCGGTGCTGGGCGAGACCCGCTGGGCGCACGACCCCTGGGCGCTGGGTTCCTATTCCCACGCCCTTCCGGGCCACGCGCCGGACCGCCAGGTGCTGGCGGCGCCGGTCGAGGAGCGCATCTTCTTCGCCGGCGAGGCCACCCACGCCACCTGGTACTCCACGGTCCATGGCGCCTGGGAGAGCGGCGAGCGGGCGGCGGACGAAGCGATCGCCGCCCTGGGCTAGGCCGCGCGCATCGTCCAGCGCGAGAGATCGCGTTCGCGGCCGATCAGGGCCAGGCCCGAGGCGATGGATTCCAGCTCCGCCCCGGTCTCGATCCGCGAGGGGTCGAACCGCCGGTGGAAGATGGCGCGCACCGCCGGCACCAGGGACGAACCGCCGGTGAGGAAGACGCGGTCCACCTGGTCCGGCCGCAGGTCGGCGTTGGCCAGGGCTTCATCGACCGCGGTCTCGATCAAGCGCAGCTCCGGGGCGATCCAGCCCTCGAAGGTCGACCGCTTGACGCCGCCTTTCAGGGAGATCGATCCCGCCTCGAAGGCGAACTCGGCGGCGTCCTCGCCCGACAGCGCCTCCTTCAGCCGCGAGACCGAGCGGTAGAGCTGGTAGCCGTAGTTCTCGTCCAGCACCTCGATCAGCCGGGCGATCTTCTCGGGCTCGGTGGCCTCGCGCTCCAGGGCGCGGATCTCGCGCATGTCGCGGCTGGCCCGCATCAGGGCCAGCTGGTCCCAGCGGGCGAAGGTCGAATAGTAGCGATTGGGGATCGGCAGGGTCTTGCCGAAGGAAAGGTAGCTGGAGCCCTTGCCGAGCGCCGGGCTGACCAGGTTGTCGATGATCCGGTAGTCGAAGGCGTCGCCGGCCACGCCGACGCCCGAGCGGCCCAGCGGCTGGCTGACGATCTCGCCGGCATGGCGCTCGAAGCGGATGATCGAGAAGTCCGAGGTGCCGCCGCCGAAGTCGCCCACCAGCACGGTGGCGTCGTGCTCAAGTTCGCGGGCGAAGAAGAAGGCCGCGCCCACCGGTTCGTAGCTGTAGAGGATTTCCTTGAAGCCCATCCGCTCGAAGGCGGTCTCGTAGCGCGACAGGGCCAGGGTCTCGTTGGGCGCGCCGCCGGCGAAGGTGACCGGGCGTCCGACGATCACGCGGTCCGGCAGCTTGGCCATGCCGGCGTCGGCATAGGCCCGCAGCCGCAGCAGGAAGGTGGACAGCAGGTCCTCAAACCGGAATCGGCGGCCGAGGATCTGCGTCTCGGAGAAGCTTTCGGAGGCCGCGAAGCTCTTGAACGACTGGATGAACCGCGTCTCGGCGGGGTCCTCCACATAGGCGTCGATGGCCCAGGGGCCCGCGGCGATCACCCGGTCGTTCGGACGATCGCCCTGATGGAAGCTCAAGCAGGAGCGGAAGGCGAACAGCTCGCCTTCCGGCGCGGGGAAGCGGACCAGATGCGCCGGCCCGGACGCGTCGGCCAGGGCCACGACCGTATTGGTCGTGCCGAAGTCGATGCCGAGGGTCAGCGAACTCATCTGAAGCGCTCCGTTGCGGGGCGGAAAGGCGGCCGCCCGCCTCCCCGTTGCGGCGCGCGGCTAGATCGGACGGAAGGTCGCGATCCGCATCAGGCGTCGCCCTCGGCCAGCTGGGGTTCGTAGGCGCAGACCGTGGCCATCTGCAGGATCTTGGAGACCGAGGCCGAGAGCGGGCAGATCTGCACCGGCTTGTCGAGGCCCAGCAGGATCGGACCGATCACCGTCGCGCCGCCCAGCGACTGGATGAGCTGGGTCGAGATCGCCGCCGAATGCACCGCCGGCATGATCAGCACATTGGCCGGGCCGGTGAGACGCATGAACGGGTAGTTGCCACGCAGCTCGGGCTCCAGGGCCAGCTCCGGCGGCATCTCGCCCTCGTATTCGAAGTCGACCTCGATCTCGTCCAGCATGGCCACGGCGTCGCGCACGCGGTCGGACCGCAGGCCCATGGGGTTGCCGAAGGTCGAGTAGCTCATGAAGGCGACCCGCGGCTCGTAACCCAGGGTCCGCACTGCGCCGGCCGCCTCGCGGGCGATGTCCACCAGGTCCTCGGCATCGGGCATCTCGGTGACGCTGGTGTCGGCGATGAACAGGGTGCGCCCCTTGGCCATCACCACGCTCATGCCGATCACCCGGCCCTCGGGCGCCGGATCGATCACCCGCAGCACCTCCTCCAGCACCTGGTCGAAGGAGCGGGTGACGCCGGTCACCATCCCGTCGGCGTGGCCCAGCGCCACCATGGCCGCGCCGAAGGCGTTGCGGTCCTGGTTGATCAGGCGCTGGACGTCGCGGCGCAGGTAGCCCTGGCGCTGCAGCCGCCCGTACAGGTAATCCACATACTCGGCGTTGCGGCCGGACAGGCGGGCGTTGAGGATTTCGATCTTCACCTCGTCCGGGTCGAGGCCGACCGAGCGCATGTTTTCGGCCACCAGGTCTTCGCGGCCGACCAGGACGGCGGTCCCCAGGTTGGCGGTCTGGAAGGCGTAGGCGGCGCGGATCACCGCCGGCTCCTCGCCCTCCGCGAAGACGATCCGCTTCTTGGGCGCCGACAGCACCGCGCCCTGCAGCTTCTGCAGGAAGGCGGCGGTGGGATCCAGCCGCTGGGCCAGGGAGGCGCGGTAGGCGTCCATGTCGGCGATCGGCCGGCGCGCCACGCCGGTGTCCATGGCCGCCTGGGCGATGAACGGCGGGATGTACCAGATCAGCCGCGGGTCGAAGGGCGTCGGGATGATGTACTCGGGCCCGAACTTCAGCTGCTTGCCGTGGTAGGCGGCGGCCACCTCGTCCGGCACGTCCTCGCGGGCGAGCTGGGCCAGGGCGTTGGCGCAGGCGATCTTCATCTCCATGTTCACGCGCCGGGCCCGCACGTCGAGCGCGCCGCGGAAGATGTAGGGGAAGCCCAGGACGTTGTTGACCTGGTTGGGGTAGTCGCTGCGCCCGGTGGCGACGATGGCGTCGGGGCGCACGGCGTAGACGTCTTCCGGCCGGATTTCCGGGTCCGGGTTGGCCATGGCGAAGATCACCGGATTGGGCGCCATCAGCTTGACGTCGTCCTGGGTGATCGCCCCTTTCACCGAGGTGGCGATCAGCACATCGGCGCCGGTCAGGGCCTCCTGCAGGGTCCGCTTGGGCGTGTCGATGGCGTGCGCCGACTTCCACTGGTTCATCGCCTCGGAGCGGCCCTTGTAGACCACGCCCTTGGTGTCGACGGCGATGCAGTTGTCGTGCGGCACGCCCATGGCCTTGAGGAGGTCGAGGGTGGCGATGCCCGCCGCGCCAGGGCCATTCAGGACGACCTTGACGTCCTTCAGCTCGCGGCCGGTCATGTGGCAGACGTTGATCAGGCCGGCAGCGGAGATGATCGCGGTGCCGTGCTGGTCGTCATGGAACACCGGGATGTCCATGATCTCCTGCAGCGCCGACTCGACGATGAAGCACTCGGGCGACTTGATGTCCTCGAGATTGATGCCGCCGAAGGTCGGGCCGATGTTCTTGGCGACGGTGATGATCTCGTCGGGATCGGTGGCGGTGATTTCGATGTCGATGGCGTCGACGTCGGCGAAGCGCTTGAACAGCACCCCCTTGCCTTCCATCACCGGCTTGGAGGCGAGTGGGCCGAGGTCGCCCAGGCCCAGGATCGCCGTGCCGTTGGACAGCACCGCCACCAGGTTGCCCTTGGAGGTGTAGTCGTAGACCGCGTCCGGGTTCTCGGCGATCGCGCGCACCGGCACGGCGACGCCGGGCGAATAGGCCAGGCTGAGGTCGCGCTGGGTCGCCATCGGCTTGGTCGCCGCGATGGCGATCTTCCCCGGCGTGGGGAAGCGGTGGAAGTCGAGCGCTTCCTTCTCGGTCAGGGTGCGTTTCTCAGCGTCGCTCATGGCGGCGGCAGGTCCTTTGCGACGTCGATGCGATGAGACGGCGAAACCTACAGAGGCCCGTCACCTGAAACAACCGTGCTGAAGCTCGGCCTTGGGGTCGCCCCGACGCCCTCCCGCGCCCCCGCAAGGAACCTGACGGCGTCACAATGGTTGGAGTCAAGCTGGAGGGGGCTCGCCCGTGAACGGGAGCACCCCATGAAGACCCTCTTACCTAGCCTGGCCCTGGCCGCCCTGATCGCCGGTCCGGCGCTGGCCCAGTCCGCGAAAGCCGCCCCTCCGCCAGAGGCGAACCCGACGGCTGCGCCGCCCTCGTCCTCCAGCGCCACGCCACCCGGCGCGGTCAATCCGAGCCCGACCCCAAGCCCGAGCTCGGCCGCCCCGCCCTCTTCCAGCGCCCCGACCGGCTCCACCGCCGACACCGCCGCCAACGCCGGCGCGAGCCCCGGCGCGGTGATGAGCGGCATGTCGGTGAAAGACAACACCGGCGCCCTGATCGGCGAGGTGAAGGCGGTCAAGGGCGGCGTCGCCACCATCCAGATGGGGGCCGACACCTTCACGGTGGATTCCAGCAAGCTGGGGGTGACGAACGGCGTGGCCAGCATCAACGCCAGCCAGGCCGAACTGAAGAAGATGCTGCCCAAGAAGTAGGGGAGGAAGCGTCGAGGGGCTGGTTGCGGCGGCCCCTCGCCTTCGATCCAGGTGCCAGATCAAGCCGGACCCGAGTCCGGCTTGACTCATATGTAAGTCATGACTTACGGTAAGTCGTGACTAACAATCCTGCCTTTTCCGCCCTGGCCGACCCGACCCGACGGGAGGTGTTCGAGCGCCTGGCCGGGGGGCCACGCGCCGTGGGCGAACTGGCCGAAGGCCTGCCGGTCAGCCGGCCGGCCGTCTCGCAACATCTGAAGGTGCTGAAGGAGGCCGGCTTGGTCACCGATCGCGCCGAGGGCGCGCGCCGCGTCTACCAGATCGACCCCCAGGGCCTGGGCCAGATCCGCGCGTGGCTGGACCGCTTCTGGGACGAGGCGCTGGAGGCCTTCCGCGCCGAGGTCGAACGGCCAACCGAAGAAGATCAAGCCGCCGACGAACAGGGGAACCGCAAATGAGCCAGACCATCCAGCCGGCGGCGATCCGCAAGAGCTTCACCGTCCGCGCGACGCCGGCGAGGACCTGGGAGGTCTTCACGGCGAACTTCGGACGCTGGTGGCCCAAGACCCACTACATCGGCGACTCCCCGTTGGTCGACGCGGCCATCGAGCCCCGCGAGGGCGGCCGCTGGTACGGCATCCACGCCGATGGCGTCGAGCGTCCGTGGGGACGCGTCCTGGTGTGGGAGCCGCCCCGTCGGCTGGTGCTGGATTGGCAGATCAGCCACGAGTGGGGCTACGCGCCGGACCTACACACGGACGTCGAGGTGATCTTCACCGCCGTCGGCGAGGCCGAAACCCGCGTGGATTTCGAGCACCGCGGCCTCGAGCGCTTCGGCGACAGCGAGGCGGCCATCAAGACCCGCAGCGCCATGGAAGGCGGCTGGGGCGCGATCCTCGAGAGCTTCAAGGCCGTGGTCGGCGGCTGATCCGACTGCCCCTGAACAGGAACGACCAATGACCGAGATCATCATCCACGGCATTCCCGGCAGCCCCTATGTGCGCACCCCGCTTCTGGTGTGCGAGGAAAAGGGCGTGTCCTACACCCTGGCCGCCATGGCCTTCGGGACGGGCGCCCACAAGGCGCCGGAGCATCTCGCCCGGCATCCCTTCGGCCGCATCCCGGCCATGGAGCACGGCGACTTCCGCCTCTACGAGACCCAGGCTATCGCCCGC
This sequence comes from Pseudomonadota bacterium, assembly GCA_018241625.1. Classification (GTDB taxonomy): domain Bacteria; phylum Pseudomonadota; class Alphaproteobacteria; order Caulobacterales; family Caulobacteraceae; genus Phenylobacterium. The sequence goes on from JAFEDM010000538.1 coordinate 10,363, forward strand.
TACATCGACCGCGCCTTCGACGGCCCGGCGCTGACGCCCGCGGACCCGAAGGCCGCGGCGCGCATGGACCAGGTGCTGAACATCGTCGACTGGTACGTCATGCCCTCGATCACCTCGGCGATCGGCTTCAACCGGGTGATCAAGCCGATCTTCGGCATGCCGGCCGACGACGACGCCGTGGCCGCGGCGATCGAACCGGCGCGGACCTGCGTGAAGGCGCTGGAGGACATCCTGGGCGGCAAGGCCTACTTCGCCGGCGACCGGGTCAGCCTCGCCGACCTGTCGGCGGTCAGCCACCTCGACTTCCTGGCCACCACGCCCGAGGGCGCCGACATGATGGCCGGATCGCCCTTGCTGGGCTGGCTGGAACGCATGGCCGAGCGGCCGAGCGTGGCCAAGACCACCATGCACAGGATGATGAACCTGCCGGAGCCCGCGGCGGCTTGAAGCGCTAAGGAACTCCGCAGATCGCGTTGACCGTCGCCTCGGCGACGCGGGCGAGGTCTTCCCGCCCGTCGCCGATCCGAGCGCGGATGGCCAGCGTGTGCAGGGCGGCGGTCGCAACCACGGCCGCCGCTTCTGCTGTCATGCCGGGCGCGAGCTCGTCCGCCGAGCGGATGAAGCGCTCGCGGAAGGCGGCGTCCTCGTCGGCGACGAAGCCGCTCGCCAGGTCTCGGGCGTCGGGATCGGCCCAGCGTCGCCAGGGCTCTGGGCGAGGAGGTCGCGATCCGCCAGGCGGCGTGATCGCAGCTTAGGCGTTGACCCGGCGGGCTCGCTCGCGAGACTAAGCCCTCGCAAGCCTGACCTGCCGGAGCGACGTCCCTGTCAAAGCCGCCCATCAAGATCGCCGTCGCCGGCGCCCTCGGCCGCATGGGCCGGGCGGTGACGGCGGCGACCGAAGCCGCGCCGGACCTCAGTCTCGTCGCGCGCTTCGACCGGCCCGGCGTTCCCGCCGACGACGGGCTGGTGGATCGAGAGGCGGCGCTCGCGGCGGCCGACGTGGTCATCGACTTCACCACGCCCGCGGCGTCCGTCGCCCTGGCCGAAGCCGCGGCGGCCCGCGGCGGCCCGGCGCTGGTGATCGGCGCGACGGGGCTCAGCGACGCCGACATCGCCCGGATCGACGCCGCCGCGGCCAAGGTCGCCATCGTCCGCTCCGGCAACTACTCCCTGGGCGTCAACGTACTGATGGGCCTGGTCGAGCAGGCCGCCGAACGGCTGGGCGCCGAGGCCTATGACGTCGAGATCTTCGAAGCGCATCACCGGCGCAAGGTCGACGCGCCGTCCGGCACCGCCCTGATGCTGGGCGAGGCGGCCGCCGAGGGCCGCGGCGTGTCCCTGGCCCAGGTGGCCCGTCGCGGCCGCGACGGCATCACCGGCGAGCGGCCGATCGGCGAGATCGGCTTCGCGGTCATGCGCGGCGGCGGCATCGTCGGCGAGCACAGCGTGACCTTCGCCGCCGAGGACGAACTGGTGACCCTGTCCCACTCCGGCCGCGACCGAGGGCTGTTCGCCCGCGGCGCGCTCGCCGCCGCCCGCTGGGTCGCCGGCAAGCCGCCGGGCCTCTACGACATGCGCGACGTCTTGGGCTTCTCGAAGCGGAGCTAGTTCGGTGTTCATCGACGACGACCTGATCGAGCGTGACGCCGTCGAGCAGCTGGCGCTGCTGAACGCCAAGAAGGTCTCGGCGGTCGAGCTCCTGAAGACCCACCTGGCCCGCCACGAGCAGACCCACGCCCAGCTGAACGCCGTGGTCGCCGTCGACCTCGAGCGGGCGCTGGAGCGGGCCAAGTCGATCGACGAGCTACGCGCCAAGGGCGAAAGCCTGGGCGCCCTGGCCGGCCTGCCGATGACGGTGAAGGACACCTTCGACGTGGTGGGCATGCCGGCGTCGTCTGGCCTGAAGCCCTACCGCCAGCGCCAGGCGCTCAACGCCAATGTCGTGCGGGCCGCCAAGCACGCCGGCGCGGTGATCTGGGGCAAGACCAACGTCCCCGTCCTGGCCGGCGACTGGCAGAGCTTCAACAGCCTCTACGGCGCGACCAACAACCCCTGGGACCAGACCCGGACCTGTGGCGGCTCCTCCGGCGGTGCGGCGGCGGCGCTGGCGGCGCGCGTGACACCGCTGGAGATCGGCTCGGACATCGGCGGGTCCCTGCGCGTGCCGGCCAGCTTCTGCGGCGTCTTCAGCCACAAGCCGACCTGGGGCCTGGTGAGCCAGCACGGCCACGTGCCGCCCACGCCGGGGTCGTGGAGCGAGCGCGACCTGAACGTCGTCGGACCGATGGCCCGCTCGGCGCGGGACCTGCGGTTCCTGCTCTCGGTGTTCGTCGGCGGGCCGCTGGCGGCGCGCGCCGAGGCCGCGGACCTGAAGACCGCGAAGATCGGCCTCTGGCTGGAAGAAGACACCTTCCCGCTCGATCCCCAGGTGCGCGGTGTCATCGAGGCCTTCGCTGCCCAGCTGGTCGAGGCCGGCGTCGAGGTGACGCCGATCAACTGGCCGACCCATATCCCGACCCTGACGGCCGCCTATCGCACCCTGCTGGGCGCCATCATCGGCGAGGATATGCCGGAGAAGACCATCCGCGGCCTGGAGCGGCTGCGCCCCTGGGCGAAGTGGCAGATGGGCCGCGGCGCGGGACCGGATTCCAATGCCGCCCAGACGCTCGCCTACACCGCCACCCATCGCGAGTGGATGGCGGCCGACGCCGTGCGCAACCGGCTGCGCCATGAGATCGCCGAGACCTTCGACCGCTTCGACGCGATCCTGGCGCCGATCACCCCGGTCACCGCCTTCCCGCACGACCACCGGCCGTTCATGCGCCGCAGCCTGACCTTGTCCGACGGCCGGCGCATCCCCTATGGCGCGATGCTGAACTGGATCTCGCTGGCCACGGCTCTGCACCTGCCGGCCACGGCCATCCCGGTCGGCCTGGGGCCCGACGGCTTGCCGGTGGGCGCCCAGCTGATCGGGCCGCTGAACGGCGACGGCAAGACGCTGGCGCTGGCCCAGGCCATCGACGAGAACATCCGCGGCTTCGTGGCCCCGCCGCCGCTCGGCTAGGGGTTCGGCCTGGCCGGCTCCTGCCTGGCCCAGAGCGCGTCGACCGCGCCCTGCACATCCTCACCGACGCCGCGGCGGACCAGGCTCAGGCCCTCCATCTCCGCCTTGTCGGCGCGCAGCACCCGCGGGTGGAGGCTGTAGCCGATCTGGTAGATCGACCGGTCTGTCTTGGTCTGGCCGTCCTCGATGAAGGTGGTGACGATGCCCACCGGCAGGCGGCCGGACTTCCGCTTGTCGTCGTGATCGTGCAGCGCCTTGGCGAGGCCCCCCTCGAACCAGCCCGCCTCAAGCCGCGGATTGCCCGTCGTCTGCACCGCATGGTCGCGGACCTCGGTCGGGAAGCTAATCGCCTGGGTCTGGATCACCTGCTCGGGATGGACGGCCGTAAGCCGCAAACGTTCGCCGCCGGGCTCCGCCGAGCCGGTGATCAGGAAGGTGAGTTTCGCGGCGCCCGCCTGGGCCTCCTTCTGGGCCTCGGCCTTGCGTTCGCGCGCATCGGCGGCCTTCTCGCGCTCGCCCTGGATCTTCTCGCGGTGATTGTCCCAATAGCCCAGGCCCGCGATCACCAGGGCCGCGATGCCGACCACCTCCGCCAGGGTCAGCCAGCGCAGTTGCAGGCGTCGCTTGCGGGCTTCGTCGCTCATCCTGCCGGCCCGTTCCTATCTTCCGGTCGACCCGAAGCCGCCGGCGCCGCGCGCCGTCTCGTCGAGGCTGTCGACCTCGTCCCACCGCGCCTGGACCACCGGGGCGATCACCAGCTGGGCGATCCGTTCGCCGCGGCGGATCACGAAGTCCTCCTCGCCGTGGTTGATCAGGATCACCTTCACCTCGCCGCGATAGTCGGCGTCGACCGTGCCCGGCGAGTTCAGGCAGGTGACGCCGTGCTTCATGGCCAGGCCCGAACGGGGCCGCACCTGGCCCTCGAAGCCGGGCGGCAGGGCGAAGGCCAGGCCCGTCGGCACGGGAAAGCGGGAACCGGGGCGCAGGGTCAGCGGCTCGTCCTGCGGCACGGCGGCGCGCAGGTCCATGCCGGCCGCCTGGGCAGTCTCGTAGGCCGGCAGCGGCAGGCCCTCGGCGTGCGGCAGGCGCCGGATTGGAACAGTCGGCGGAACGACAGGATCGGTCACTTCAATTCACCCGCGATGCGCTCGGCCAGGCGGCGCGCCACCGCGCCCTTGGCCATCCGCTCCCATCGCTCGATTCCGCCGGCGGTGACGAGGGCGATGGCGTTGTCGTCACCGCCCATGGTCCCGGCGACGGAGACGTCGTTGGCCACGATCCAGTCGCAGCCCTTCTTGGCGAGCTTGGCCTGGGCGTGCGCCTCGACCTCGTGGGTCTCGGCGGCGAAGCCGATCACCAGGCGAGGTCGCCTGGCGTGCTTCGACAGCGTCGCAAGGATGTCCGGGTTCTCGACCAAGGCGATGGGCGCGGGCGCGGCTCCATCCTTCTTGATCTTCTGGCCGCCCGCCTCGGCCGGTCGCCAGTCGGCCACCGCCGCCACGCAGACGGCGACGTCGGCCGGCAGGGCCGCTTCGCAGGCGGCCAGCATGTCGCGCGCGCTTTCCACATCGACGCGCTTCACACCCGCCGGCGCCGGCAGCGCGGTCGGGCCGCTCACCAGGGTCACGTCTGCGCCCAGCGCGGCCAGGGCGGACGCGATGGCGTAGCCCTGCTTGCCCGACGAACGGTTGGTGAGCATCCGCACCGGATCGATCGCCTCCACGGTCGGACCCGCCGTCACCAGGGCCCGCTTGCCCGCGAGGGGACGACCGGAGGTCAGCAGGCCTTGGATCGCCTGGAAGATCGCCGCGGGTTCCGCCATGCGGCCTTCGCCATATTCGCCGCAGGCCATGGCGCCCTCGTCCGGGCCCACGAAATGGACGCCGTCGGCCTTCAGCGTCGCGAGGTTCCTGCGGGTGGCCGCGTGCTCCCACATCCGCACGTTCATCGCCGGGGCCATCAGCACCGGCTTGTCGGTGGCGAGCAGGGTCGTGGAGGCGAGGTCGTTGGCGTGGCCGTTGGCGGCCTTGGCCATGAGGTCGGCGGTGGCCGGCGCGACGACCACCAGGTCGGCCGACCGCGACAGCTCGATGTGGCCCATCTCGGCCTCGTCGGTCAGCGAGAACAGCTCGGAATAGACCTTGTCCTCGGCCAGCGCCGAGAGCGACAGGGGCGTCACGAATTCCGCGCCCGCCGCGGTGAGGATCGGCCGCACGCCGATCCCCGCCTTGCGCAGCAGGCGGGTGAGTTCGAGGGATTTGTAGGCCGCGATGCCGCCGCCGACGATCAGGAGAATCCGCTTCTGGTCCAAGGCCTCGTAGCCCCTCCGTCGACGCGCGGCAGACTTATCCCAGATGGGGTCGCGCGAGGAACCCCGCAAATTTCGACTCGACAACCGCAGCGAGTTGTTCTTTCTTTGTTCCCAAGCTCTGCTACGGGACTTATATACGTGTGTGACCTGACACCCTCGCCACCACGGCTTAGCTTGCGTCTTTCACACTCCAATGTGACCGTGGCTGCCTTCAAAGAGAGGACCTCATGTTTAGGACGCTAACTCTCGTCGCCGCGCTCGCCCTGGTCGCGGGCGCCGCCGACGCCCAGAAGCTCGACAAGAACGGTCGCTGTCACGCCGCCGATGGGAAGTTCGCGAAGGCTGAAGTGTGCGCCGGGATGAAGGCCGCCAAGCCTGACGCTGGCCCCTACAAGCTGGACGCCAAGGGCAACTGCCACGACGCCAAGGGAAAGATGGCGAAGAAGGAAATGTGCGCGGCGAAGTAGCCAGCGGTTAGGCTTGGTTAATAAACTGTGAAGATTTCGGGGTTCTGTGATCCCGTTCCTTTCCCGTTCGAGCCTTAAGGGTTGAATGCGGCGCCGCTTTGGGGCTATACGGGAATCGCCCAGATTCCCGGACTACTCCCATGTCTGAAGAACCCGATCTGCACGACCTGGTCGCCGCGTTCGATCTGCACGCGGTGTGGAAGGCGTTGAAGGAAGCCTACCGCCGTGGCGAAGAGGCCGAGCGCGCTCGCGTTCTCAAGGCCATTGGAGCCGTCCCGATCAGTTCGAAGGTCATCAACGGCGACACCGCTGCTGCAGCCCCGGCGCCGGCAGTGGGCGCAGCGGCGATGATCTCAGATGATGAAGATGACGGCGCTAAGCGTGCACCGCGCGGCCTGACCCGTGAGGTGGTGACGAAGATTCTTGATCAGGACCTAAACGGTCTCACGATGGCCGATATACAGGACCGCGCGGTCCGGATGGACAACCGCCTGTCGGCCAAGACGGTCTACAACGAGCTGAACCGCGAGAAGGGCAAGCTCTACGTTGTGGCGGCCGGGCGCTGGTTCCTGATGCCGCCCAGCGGGGCATCACAGGTGCGCCCCCAGCCTGAGACCGAGAGCGCCGAACGCTGGCGTGGACTCCTGCCCGAAAGGATCAACGCCGTGTAGGCCCAGACAGCAAAAGGCCCGCGCGAGGCGGGCCAATCACCGGGTCGGAATCCGCTAGGACCCCTGAGACCTCAAGCACCTCAGACCCTACGGATTCCAGCTCAAAAAGCAACAGTTTAGTTAGGGCTGGGGCATGCCCCCTCACGACTCAGCGCGGGATAAGACCCGCCCACAACCGGGCCAGCGCAAGCCGCCGCGTCCGTACAAGATGCCCTGCCGACCGCCGCATCCGCGCCGTTAATCGGTAGGCTTGGTCTCGAGGGCGCCCGGCTCCGGTCGGGCGCCTTTCCGCGCCTTCCCTTTCGGTGGATCTACTTCTTCGGGCTTGGTCTGGGCGAACCGGGCAACGGCTTCGCCGAAGTCCATGTCCAATCGCAGGGGCGGCTCCAGTTTCTTGCTGTTCATGCGATCAGCACCTTATACGGCAACGGCCCTTCGACTTGACTGAGAAGATCGTTCACGCGCTCGCCCTTCGGCATCTCCCGGCGATTGTAGCGGAAGGTCATCTCGGAGACATAGGCGTCCAGATGCTTCGGCGACACCCAGTGGTGGATGCCGATGATCTGGCGCTTCAGCAGCGCCCAGACGCCTTCGATGCTCTGGGTGTGGGCCTCGCCGTCCACGTAGCGCTTGGCCTTGTGCTGAACTGTATGGTGGTCGAAGTCCTTAGCTAGGCCCCGGTAGCCGTAGGCGTCGTCGGTGTAGAGCGTGGAGCCGGGCTCAACGTGATGGCGCACCACGTCCTGAAGGCTTCCGGCCTGCACGTTGTCGATCACCCCGGCGCGCAGCTCGCCACCACGTTCCAGCAAGCCCATGACGATGGTCTTGCCGCCCGTGCCGCCGTTGTTCTTCAGGCGCTTGTCGGCGTGCTTGTTCTTCTCCAGGCCGCCGACGAAAGTCTCGTCTGCCTCGACCGGCGCGTCACCGCCCAGAGGGGCGTTGAACGAAGGCGTGCGCGACGCATGGCGTAGGCGGTGCAGCACATGCCAAGCCGACTTTTGGGTGATTCCCAGATCGGTCGCGAGCGTCGTGCTGGCGATCCCTTTCGGGTGATTAGTGATGAGCCAGATGGCAGCGTACCACGTCCGGAGGGGAAGCTTTGTGTCCTGAAAGATCGTTCCGACCTTGATCGAGAAGCGCTTGCGGCAGACGTAGCACTTGTGGGTGTTGGTCCCGGCGAGCGTCCCGATCCGCTTTTCGTCGGCATTGCCGCAGAGCGGGCAAAACTTCCCGTTGGCCCAGCGAACCGCCGTCAGATGGTCAATCGCTGACTGCTCGGTCGGGAAGGCCCGCAGCATTTCCGGAAAGGTCTTGAAGGTCTGAAGCATAGCGCGATCTCCCGATGCGCTGACTATCCCACCAAGCCGGAAATGGGTCAAGCATGTATATAAGTCCCTCTGCTACTCTGGAGGGAAAAGATGGCTGGGTTGAAGACGGCGCTCACGGTGGCGCTGGGAATTTCGGCGCTGGCGCTGCTCGCCGGCTGCGACAACGGCCCGTCCGCGGTGGCCAAGAAGAATGGCGGCGGGACGGAGGTGGCGACGGCCAATGGGCCGACCAGTTCCTACGGCTCGGATCGCCGCGGCGGCTATGGCGGCTACGACAATGGCGCGCCTCAGGTCGATCACCGCAAGGATCAGGTCGCCAAGTCCGACGACGGCAAGCCGATGTGGGCGGCCAGCAAGCGCTTCTCCGCCGAGGAGGGCGCCCAGCGGCAGTTCGAACGCGACGGCGCGGCCTTCGACGCCAAGACGCTCGAACAGTTCGTGAAGAAGGCGCACGCCTTCGTGGGCCATCCGCCGAAGGGCACCGAGACCCTGACGCGCAAGAACGGCGACATCCTCTACTACGACGCCAAGGACAACATCTTCGCGGTCGCCAGCAAGGAAGGCGCGCCGCGGGCCATGTTCAAGCCCGACGACGGCGAGGCCTATTGGGAAAAGCAGAAGGACCGCGAGCAGCACGCCAGCCGGTCCCGACGCTCGCGGCAGGCCGACGACGCGGAGTAGCGCCGCGCCTTGTGCGTTGTGTTAGGATGTCGATGTGAGCGAGACGCAGCCGGACCATATTCCGCTGGATTTGCAGGAGCAGATCGCGCGGATCGACAACCTTCTCGCGGCGGCCGCGAAGGCCAAGATCGATGTGGCTTGGCAACCCTGGCAAATCGTCATCACCACGTTCGGCGCGAGCGCAGCCATGTTCGCGGCGGGCGCGACACTCATCAAACTGCTCTGGGGCTGAAGCCCTAGCGCCACCACTCCGCGGCGAGGAAGGCGAGGCCGGCCAAGCCTGCGCCGAGGGCGAACCAAGTGAGCGGGCGGCCGCCCAGGACTGGCGGCGGTGGCGTGACCACCGTCGTCGTTGGCGGCGGGCTCTCGATCAGGCGCGCCAAGTTCTTCAGCGCCTGGGCGGCCTCGTCGGCGAAGCGCTTGATGCGGGCGGGCGGCGACAGTTCGCGGGCGATCCAGCGGCGCACCACCGGATCGGCGGCGGTCCAGATGTCGTGGTCCGGCTGGATGCGGCGCGCGACGCCCTCCACCGTCATCATGGTCTTCTGCAGCAGCACCAGCTCGGGGCGCAGGCGCATTTCGTAGAGGGCGGTGATCTCGAAGAGCTGCAGCAGCACGCGGCTCATCGGCACCTGGCTGGCCGGGCGGCCGAAAACGGACTCGCCCACCGCACGCAACGCCTGGGCGAAGGCCGAGACGCTGTGGTGCGCCGGCACATAGCCGGCGTCGAAGTGGGTGCGGGCCACGGCCTCATAGTCGCGGTTCAGGAAGCCCCAGAGGATCTCGGCCAGGTAGCGCCGCTCCGGCGGGCCGATGCGGCCGATGATGCCGAAGTCCACCGCCGTCAGGGCCGAGGGGGCGGCCACGAACAGGTTCCCCTCGTGCAGGTCGGCGTGGAAGACGCCGTGATCCAGCGCCTGGGCCAGGAAAGCTCGGATCAGGTTGTCGGCGGTGGCCTGGCGGTCGAGGCCGGGCTGCTCGAGGGCCGCGGGATCGGAAAGCGGCCAGCCGCGGGCCCATTCCATGGTCAGCGCCCGCTTGCCGACGCCGTCCCAGACGACGCGCGGGGCGGCCATGTAGCCGTCCTTCTGCATCACCTCGCGCAGCTCGTCTGCCCCGGCCGCCTCGAGCCGCAGGTCGAGCTCCAGGGTGATGGCGCGGATCACGGTGTCGGCGAAGCCGATCGGCTCCAGGCGGCGCGCCGGCGGAACCCAGCGTTCGATCAGCCGGGCGGCCAGCATCAGGCTTTCCGAGTCCTCGGCCACCCGCCGCTCGATGCCGGGCCGAAGCACCTTCACAGCCACCTTGCGCCCATCCAGCAGGTGGGCCTCGTGCGCCTGGGCCAGGGAGGCCGCCGCCAGGGGTTCCCCGAATTCGCCGAACAGGCTCTCGATCGTGCGCCCGAGCGCCTTTTCCACCTCGCGCCGGGCGACAGCGGTTGAGAAGGCCGGCAGCCGGTCCTTCAGCCGCGACAGGTCCTCGGCGAACTCGCGGCCGAAGAAGTCGCCGCGCGTCGACAGCACCTGGCCCAGCTTGATCGCCACCGGCCCCATGCCTTCCAGCGACCGCGCCAGCCGCTCGCCCGGCCGCCCCTGACGCGCGCCGGGGCCGGCGAACATCCGCAGCGTCCGGGCCAGCGCCCCGACGGACGGCGGATAGCGCTCGTCGAGCTCGCGCGGCAGCAGGGCGTCGTTACGCACCAGCGCCAGCACCGCGCCGATCATGCGCCCGAACGCGCCGATACCGCTCATGTCGCTAGATCGCCCAGCCGGTGTGCAGGGCCGCGACCCCGCAGGTGAAGTTGGTGAACTCCACACGCGAAAAACCCGCCTCGCCCATCATGGCCGCGAACCGGCGCTGGTCGGGGAAGCGGCGGATGCTCTCCACCAGGTACTGATAGGCGTCGCGGTCGTCGGCGAAGCGCGCGCCGATCTCCGGGATCACCTTGAAGCTGTAGGCGTCATAGGCCTTCTGCAGCGCCTCGGTCGTCGGCCGCGAGAACTCCAGGCACAGGAACCGGCCGCCCGGCTTCAGCACCCGGCGGGCTTCGCGCAGCGCGCCGGCGATATCGGTCACGTTGCGGATGCCGAAGGCGATGGAATAGGCGTCGGCGCTGGCGTCCGGCAGCGGCAGCCGCTGGGCGTCGCCGACCGCCCAGGCGATCTCCGGCTCGCCGCCCTTGGCGACGCCGGCGGCCACCATCTCGGCGTTGTAGTCGATCACGAAGATCTTCGCCGACGCGCCGCCGCGGCGCATCTGGGCGCGCCGGGCCATCTTCGCATAGCGCCGGGCCATGTCGCCGGTGCCGCCCGCGCAGTCGATGATGGTCTCGCCCGGCTGCGGGTTCAGGCGCGCGGCGACCGCGTCCTTCCACAGCCGGTGGACGCCGCCGCTCATCAGGTCGTTCATCAGGTCGTAGCGGCTGGCGACGCGGTCGAAGACGCCGCGCACCAGGCCGGCCTTTTCGCGCGCGTCCACGTCGCGGAAACCGAAGGTGGCGGAGGGTCCGGTCATGGCCCACGGCTCTTAGCCTCTTTGGGGCCGCGGCTCCAAGACCCTTGGCGCTGACATCAGCCCATGCCAAGCCTTCCGCATGCCCGAACTTCCCGAGGTCGAGACAGTGCGCGGCGGACTGGCGCCCGTGCTGGAAGGCCATCGCCTGGCCCGCGTCGAAGCCCGTCGCCCTGACCTGCGCTTTCCCCTGCCGCCCAACTTCGTCCAGGTGCTGACCGGCGCCACGATCACGCGCATCACCCGCCGCGCCAAGTACCTGCTGGCCAGCCTCGACCGCGAGGACACCCTGGTGATGCACCTCGGCATGAGCGGCCGCTTCGAGATCGCCCACCCGGAAGGCTCCGCCCCCGATCGCCCAGGCGATTTCCATTATGCGCCGGACCCGGACCCCAAGCACGCGCATGTGGTCTTCGAGACCGAGGCCGGCGTGCGTGTCACCTATTACGACCCGCGCCGCTTCGGCTACATGGCGCTGGTCAACACCGCCACCCTGCACCTGCACCCCTGGTTCTCGGGCCTGGGCCCCGAACCGTTGTCCGACGCCTTCGACGCCGAGCGGCTGGTCGCCGCCTTCAAGGGCCGCAAGCAGGGCCCGAAGACCCTGCTGCTGGACCAGCGGATCGTCGCGGGGCTGGGCAACATCTATGTCTGCGAGGCGCTGAACCGGGCGCGAATCTCGCCCTTCAAGGCGGCGGGGGCGATCTCGCGGCCACGGCTGGAGAAGTTGGTGGAGGACATCCGCGCGGTGCTGACCGAAGCCATCGCCGCGGGCGGATCGACGCTGCGGGACTACGCGACCGCCGACGGGGCGCTGGGCTATTTCCAGCACCGCTTCCGGGTCTACGACCGCGAGGGCGAGCCTTGCCTGAACGATCCCTGCCGCGGCGTGATCGCCCGTAAGGTCCAGGCCGGCCGTTCCACCTTCTATTGCCCGACGTGCCAGAAATGAACGGCTTCATCCGCAAGATCGCCGGCGCGGTCACAGCCGCCGTCGCCCTGGCCTGGGCCGGCGCGGCGCTGGCGCTCCCGCCGGTCTGGATCGTCAAGGACAAGGATTCCGAGATCCTGCTGTTCGGCTCGATCCACGTCCTGCCGCCGGGCTTGGCCTGGGAGCCGCCGCGGCTGGCCGAGGCCATCAAGCGCGCCGACGACCTGTGGTTCGAACTGCCGATCGACGCCCAGAGCGAGGCCGAGACCGCCCAGCTCGCGATCCAGGCTGGATCGCTGGCGCCCCAGGAGTCGCTGTTCCGCATGCTGCCGGCGGCGGACGGCGCCCTGATGTCCAAGGTGGCGCAGGACTACAACATCTCGCCCGTGCTGCTCGACCGGCTGAAACCCTGGCTGGCCGAGATCACCGTCTCGGCCGGCGTCTACCGCCGCGCCGGCGCCGACGCGACGAGCGGCGTCGAACAGACCCTGGCGGCCACGGCGACCCTGGCCGAGCGCAAGGCTTTCGAGACCCCCGCCGAGCAGATCGCCATCCTGGCCCAGGGCAGCGACGCCGAGCAGATCGCCTCGCTGCACGAGACCCTGCACGAGCTGGAAGACACCCCCGACGAATACAAGAC